>NZ_JBFAOF010000311.1:0-7406 GCF_040675125.1 Spirillospora sp. NPDC049652
GGCGGCCACTCGCTGCCCGGCGTCGGCGACCTCCTCGCGCGCGGTCAGGACCTCCTGCCGCGCGTTCTGCTCAATGCTGCGCAGCGCCTCCAGGACGCCGTTCAGGTTCGAGGCCAGCTCGCTCATCGCGGGGACCGACTCCTCCGCGACCGCCACCACCAGCGCCAACGGATCGGCGATGGCGGACGCCAGGCGCGCGTCCCGCTCGGCGGCGGCCTGCTCCTTGCAGGTGGCGGGCGGCGGGCAGTAGAGCCGCCGCCGGCCGCCCTTGCCCTTGCCGTCGCTGCGGCGGGCGGGGGCGGGCAGGGCGCGTCGGCACACCTTGCACCGGCCGTGGGGGGCTTCCTCGTCCTCAGCACCCGCCCCGACCTGCCGGTCCACCACGTCACCCCGCGCCTCAGCCATGCGGGAACCCTAACAGCGGCAGTTCCGCCGATCGCGAAGCGCATTGCACGCCCGGCGAAACCCGATGGGCCCCGGCTCCGGAAGCCGGGGACCTAACGGTCGCACTCCCCGCGGTTGTCTCGATGGACGTGCGGCGTTCCCGTAGGCTCGGGGCCCGCCGTGCGGCTCGGCCCGGACGGCACGCCGACGCAGTGACAACCAGGAGTTGTGGGTGGAACTCGACCTCGGTGCCGTCCGCACCTTCCTCGCCGTCGTCGACGACGGCCATTTCACCGTCGCGGCCGACCGGCTCGGCATGAGCCAGCAGGCGGTGTCCAAGCGGATCGCGAGGCTGGAGGCCGACCTCGGCGTCTCCCTGCTCAGCCGCTCCCGCACCGGGGCCAGGCCGACCGAGGACGGGGCGGCCTTCCTCCCGCAGGCCCGGGCGCTGATCGGTCTCGCCGACCAGGCCACCGCCATGTTCCGCACCCGCCGCCGCGCCCTGCGCATCGACGTGCTGGCCCACGCCGCTGCGCCGGTCGAACTGGTCCGCGCCTTCTACGAGGAGGGGGACGTCGACGTGGACCTGATCGTCTCCCGCAGCGCCCTGCCGCGCTGGACGGCGCTCACCGAGGGCTCGATCGACGCGGCGTTCGGCCGCGTCGCCGGGCCCCTCCCCGCCGGGATCCGGCGCATCCCCATCTGCCTGGAGCCGCTTCCCATCCTGGTCGGCCACCGGCACGAGCTGGCCGGGCGGCGCAGCGTGCCGATGGACGAGCTCCGGGGACTGACGGCGTGGATGCCCGGCAACGTCCGCGACAGCGAGTGGGCCGAGTTCTACGACTTCCTCAGCGCGGAGTTCGGCGTCCGGATCGACACCTCCGGCCCGGTCTTCGGCAAGGACCACATGATGGAGCGGATCGCCGCCTCACCCGACCTCATCACGTTCGGCAACAAGACGCAGTTCCCCGGCCACCCGGACGTCATCCAGATCTCCCTCACCGATCCCGCGCCCGTCTACCCGTGGTCGCTCCTCTGGCACGAGGCGAACCGGCACCCGTCGCTGCCTCCGCTCATCGCCCACATGAAGACCCACGCCCGCCCCTTCACCACTGCGGAGCAGTGGGTCCCGGCCCCCGACCGACCGTTCTTCCCGACTCTCTGAGAGGCCGCGGGACGGCGACGGCGCAGGCGGGCGCCGTGGCGAAGCGGGGTCGCCGAGCACGCCCGCGCTTGACCTTGACACAGTGACAAGGTCTTCACTGGGCCGAGGAGGTGGTCCCGATGACCAGCACGAACGAGGACACGAACGCGACGCGGGCTCTCAGGGCACTGGAGCACGACAGTTCGTCCGTGCGGCTGCGGGCGGCGCTGGCGGTCGGCACGGCACCCGACCCGGGGTTCGTCGGCACGCTCATCGAACGATGCGCGGTCGAGCCCGAGTTCTTCGTGCGCGACATGCTCACCTGGGCCCTCACGCGCCACCCGTCGGCGGCGACGCTCCCCGGGCTGCTCGGCGAGCTGGGTTCGGAGCGCGCGCAGGCGCGCAGCCAGGCGCTGCACACCCTTTCCAAGATCGGGGATCGGCGGGCCTGGCCGGCGATCACCCGGGAGCTCCTGACCGACGCGGACGACGAGGTGGCGCGAAGCGCGTGGCGAGCCGCGGTCATCCTCGTCCCCGCGGGCGAGGAGGCCGGGCTGGCCACGGTGCTGGCGACACAGCTCGGACGGGGCGGACGCGACACGCAACTCAGCCTCAGCCGCGCGCTGATCGCGCTCGGTGAGGTCGTCCTGCCCGTCCTGCGTGACGCCGCGACGGCTCCCGACCCCGGCGTGCGCCGGCACGCGATCGCCACGGAACGGCTGTTCCACGACCCGGAGGCAGGGTTCGAGTTCGCGATCGAAGAGGCGAAGCGTCTCGTGGCCCTCGGCGAGAGCGGCCACGAGGCCGACCGGTGAGGAGCCATGAGGCGGGTCGGTGAGGGGCGACGATGCTGATCGGTGAGGTGGCGCGCCGGTCCGGCGTCAGCGCCCGCATGCTCAGGCACTACGAGTCGCTCGGCCTGCTGCGGCCGACGGGACGCAGCGGCGGCGGCTACCGGGAGTACTCCGCCGAGGACATCAGGCGCATCTTCCACATCGAGAGCCTGCGTTCGCTGGGGCTCTCCCTGCGCGAGGTCGGCAGCGCGCTGGACGATCCGGATTTCGAGCCGTCCGAGCTCGTCGACGACCTCATCCGCCAGACGAGGGAGCGCATCGCGACCGAGACCGAGCTGCTCACGCGCCTCCGCCGCATCGGCGCCGCGGAACCCGCCGGCTGGGGAGAGGTGCTCCAGGTCGTGGCACTCCTCCAAGCCCTGGGGTCGGAAAGCGCCGGGAAGCGCCAGCGCGCCGCCCTGTCCACGGCGCAAGAGACGCCGGTGCCGGTGGAAGCCCTGGTCGAGGCGGTCCTGAACGAGACGGACCCGAACGTCGCCGGGGCCCTTCGCTGGGCCCTGGCGCGATCGGGCGACGACGGCCTTCCGCTGCTCGCGGAGGGCCTCACCTCCCCGGTGGCCGAGGTGCGCGAACGCGCCGTCCAGACCATCGCCAAGCTGCCGGACGGCGCGGCGACCGCGCTGCTGGGCGACGCCCTCGGCAACCCTGACATCAGGGTGCGCAGGGCCGCGGCCCTGGCACTCGGGACCCGGGGCGTCTCCGCGGCGGTCCCGACGCTCCTCGACATGATCGTAGAGGAGGCGAACGACGTCGACGCGGCCGACGCTCTGAGCGAGCTGGCGAGCGATCCCGCGTTGGCGGACCGGATCGCCGCCGGCCTCGCCGACCGTCTCGCGGCAGGCGCCGTCGATCCGTCCGCCCGCAGGCGGCTGGCCCAGGCGCTCGCGGAGATCCCGGGGGAGACAGCGACACGCGCCCTCGCGGACCTCTCCCAGGACGAAGACCCCGGCGTCGCGCTGACCGCCGCCTACATCCTCAAACTGCGCAGCACCCGGTAGCGGTCCGCTCGCACCACAACCGTCTCAGGCGCTCGGTTGCTTGGCGACGTTGCTGGTCAGAGCGCCGAGAAGGGCGGGGAGCTCGCTGACGGTCCCGGCCGGCAGGCCGGCGACGGTCTCCTCGGCCAACGCGCACCACAACTCCTTGACCTGCTCGGCCAGGGCTCTGCCGCTGTCGGTGAGCTCGACGACGCTGGCGCGCTTGTCAGCGGGGGACGGGGCGCGGCGGACGTGGCCGGCGGCTTCGAGCTTGCGGGTCATGAGCGTGACGCTGGGCGGCTCGACGCCGAGGGCGTCGCTGAGCTTGGCCTGGATCATCGGACCGGTCCGGACGAGTTCGAGCAGCAGCGCCTCCTGGCCGGGGTGCAGGCCGAGCGGGGCGAGCAGGGCCGCGGTCCTGGCGCGGTGGCGCAGGCTCAACCGGCGGATGGCCTGGTTGATGGTGTCGGCCTGGTCGAAGTCCACGGGCGTCTCCTTGACAACTTGGTTAGGCGCATAACTATTATCCACATAACGTTATGCGCCTAACCAATTCTAGCGAGACATCGAGGAGCCCGACGTGAACGTCAAGGTCGCCGTCATCTACTACAGCGCCACCGGAGCGGTGCACGCCCTCGCCGAGGCCGTCGCCGAGGGCGCCGCCTCGACCGGGGCCGACGTCCGGCTGCGGCGGGTCGCCGAACTGGCCCCCGGCAGCGCCATTGACCAGAACCCGCGGTGGCGGGAGCACGCCGACGCCACCGCCGGGATGGAGGAGGCCACGGTCGCCGACCTGGCCTGGGCGGACGCGCTGGCGTTCGGGACGCCGACGCGCTTCGGCACGCCCGCCGCGCAGCTCAAGCAGTTCATCGACCAGGCCGCGCGCCTCTGGCAGGAAGGCGGGCTGGCCGACAAGCCGGTGACGGCGTTCACCTCCGCCCACAACCGGCACGGCGGCAGCGAGGCGACGCTCCTGTCGCTGGCCAACGTGTTCTACCACTGGGGCGCGCTGATCGTCCCGCCCGGCTTCACCGACCCGGCCGTGTACGCGGCGGGCGGCAACCCCTACGGCGCGTCCGCGGTGACCGGCCCGTCCGGAGCGGACCTCCGGGACGAGGTGCTGGACGCGGCCCGCTACCAGGGGCGGCGGCTCGCGCGGACCGCGTCCCGGCTTCTGCCGGGCACCCAGCCGACCGCCGAGCCGACCGCCGCCGAAGCCGAGAACGGGAGGACTGCGCAGGTCGCGTGAGCCGCACCGCCGATCCGTCGTCCCGGCGGGCGACCTGCGCGGTCGGTCGCCCGCCTTCTCAACAGAACGTCTCTGACATGGAGCCCCCCATGGCATCCCCACTCTCCGCCCGTACCGCCGCCCCCGATCACCCCGTTCACCACGAGGCCGCGAAGGCACGGGACAGGCCCGCCTGGCTGGTCCTGGCACTTGCCTGCGCGAGCCAGTTCATGGTCATCCTGGACTCGTCCATCGTGAACGTCGCCCTGCCGTCGGTCGACCGGGACCTCCACTTCTCCGGCACCGGCCTCGCCTGGGTCGTGAACGGCTACCTGCTCACCTTCGCCGGGTTCATGCTGCTGGGCGGACGCGCCGCCGACCTGTTCGGCCCCCGCCGGACGCTCGCCGCCGGCCTGACCCTGTTCTCCGGCGCGAGCCTGGCCGCCGGCCTCGCGACCACCGCCGAAGCGCTGGTCGCGGCCCGCGTCGCGCAGGGCGTCGGAGCCGCGCTCATGGCCCCGGCGACGCTGGTCGTCATCAACACCTCCTTCACCGAAGCCCGCGCGAGGGCCCGGGCGTTCGGCGCGTGGTCCGCCTCCGGCGGGGTCGGCGGCATGGCCGGCGCGGTCGCGGGCGGCGCGCTCACCACCGGGCTGTCCTGGCGATGGGTCTTCCTGATCAACGTGCCGATCGGGGCGGTGCTCATCACGGGGGCCCTGACCTCCCTCGCCCGCACCCGGACCGACCGGACGCAGTCGCTCGACCTGGTCGGCGCGGGGACGGCGACGGGCGGGCTGGCCGCGCTGGTCTACGGGGTCATGCGGACCGCCGACCACGCCTGGACGTCCGGGCAGGTCGCCGTGCCGGTCGCGGCCGGAGTCCTGCTGCTCGCCGTGTTCATCGCTGTGGAGGCGCGGTTCGCCGCTCAGCCGATCATGCCGCTGCGGCTGTTCAGGTCCCGGGGCGTGGCCGCCGGTGGCGGTGCGCTCCTGCTGTTCGGCGGCGTCGCCATCGCGATGTGGTACTTCTCGGCGCTCTTCCTCCAGGACGTCCTCGGCTACAGCGCGCTCAAGGCCGGGCTCGGGCAGACGCCCGCGGCGGTGATGTTCATGGTGACGGCGCGCTGGGCCGGTCCGCTGCTGCCGCGCGTGGGCGTGCGCGCCCTGCTGGCGGCGGGGAGCGGCGCGTTCCTGGCCGGGTTCGGCTGGCTGGCCCAGGCGGACGCGGGCGCCGGTTACGCCACCGACGTGCTCGGCCCGACGCTGCTCGTCGCGGTCGGCATCGGCCTGACCTTCCCCACTCTCATGGCGGCCACGACCGCCGGTGTCCCGGAGGGCGACGCCGGGGTGGTCGGCGGCCTCGCCGCCACCTCCCAGCAGATGGGCGGGGCGGTCGGGCTGGCGGTCCTCGCGACCGTGGCGGGCGCCAAAGCCACCTCGGGAGCCTCTCCGGCCGTCCTCGCCGCCGGTTACGACCGCGTGTTCCTCCTCGCGGCGGGCCTCGGCGTGGCGGTCGCGGCGGTAGGCGCTCTGATCCCCGGCCGCCGCAACTGAACACTTCGACGCTCGACGCGGCGACGAACCTCGCCCGCCGTTCTGTGCCCGGTCACAGGGCGGCGGCGAGTTCGTCCAGGGTCGCGGTGAGGACGTCCACGCCTTTCAGGAACTCCTCCACGGTGATGTGCTCGCCGTCCGAGTGGTCGAGGGACCCGTCGCCGGGGCCGTACGCGGCCATCGGGATGTTCCCCCAGTGCGGTGCCACGGTGTTCATGTCGGAGGTGCCCGTCTTCAAGGTGGGACGGGGGTCGCCGCCATGCCGCCGGATCGCCGCCGACACCGCCCGCACGACCGGGTCGGCACGGCCGCGCCGCACCGCCGGGACGTGCCGGACCACGGTCACCTCCCCGCCGTTCGCGCGCTCGTGCAGCCGCTCGGCGAAGGCGGTCGCGTCGTATCCGACGGGGACGCGGCAGTCGATGTCGAGCCACGCCCGGGTCGGGTCTCCGCCCATGCCGCGCAGGGTCGCGGCGGGCAGGCCGAACGCGGCGTGGTCGCGCTCGGGGCCGAGCGCGTCCAGCAGGTCGTGCCAGAACGCCACCGCGGACTCGGTGGCCTTGGTCGCGGGGTTGGTGGAGTGCGTCGCGGGACGCTCCACCCGGTAGCCGACGTCGATCTTGCCCTTGTAGCCCAGCACGACCCGGGACCAGCCGCTCGGCTCGCCGACCAGCAGCGCGTCGGGCGCCGGGCAGGTGCGCGCCAGGTGCTCCCCGCCGCGCGACAGCCGCTCCTCCTCGACCGCGCCGACCACGCGGACCGTCCCCGGGAAGGACGGCCTGGCCGCGGCGGCGCAGATCATCGCGGCGAGCGGGCCCTTGGCGTCCACGGCGCCGCGACCGGTCAGCCGGTCGCCGTCCCGCCGCGCGGGCAGCGGACGGTCGACGGTGTCCAGGTGGCTCAGGAGCATCACCACCGGCCCGCCGCCCGCGCCGATGTCGCCGATCACGTTGCCGGCCTCGTCGCGGCGCGCGGCCAGGCCGAGGTCGTTCATGGCCTTCTCCAGGAAGCGCGCCAGCTCGTCCTCCCGTCCGGACGGCGAGGGGATGGCGAGCATGGCGTGCAGCAGGTCGACCGGGGTGCTCATGAGATCTCCAGGATGGTGCCGGCGCCGCCGAGGGCGGCGGTGACCGGGCGGGGGACCCGTCCGTCGGAGACCGACACCCGGGGGACGCCGGCCAGCAGCGCCTCGCGGGCGGCGATCAGCTTGCGGTGCATGCCGCCGCTCGCGGCGTGCGGCACCGGCCCCTCGCGGGGCAGGGCGCA
>NZ_JBFAOF010000312.1:0-7405 GCF_040675125.1 Spirillospora sp. NPDC049652
CGGGGGATTCGGAGGCGGCGGGGGAGGTGGCGGCGGTGGTGGAGGAGGTGGGGGAGGCGGCGGTGCCGGGGGCTTGTTCGGCGGGGGAGGCGCGGGCGGCTTGTGGCACGGGCTGCCGAGGAGCGGCCCCCCGACCGAGATCTCCAGCTCCAGGCCGAGGTGGATGCACACGCTCGCCAGGCCGCCCGTGGGTGAGGGGGCGACCACCGAGATGATCCCGGTGTCGTCGTCCCCGATGACGGCCATGACACCGTTCCCGGACGTCGGCCCGCCCGGCGGAGGAGGCTGCCGTCGCCGCGCGCTCACCGCGGTCTCGTCCCGGGGGTCGCCGCTGGTCCGGGGCTTGCGGGGGGCGCGCACCACGGGCGGCGCATGCCCGACGGAGGGAACACGCGCCGCGGACGGAACGCGCCCCGCGGACGGGCTGTGCGTCTCCGCGGGGGTCTGCCTGACGGACGGCCTGCGCACCGCTGGAGGCAGCTGCCGCACGGAGGGAACGCTCGGCGCGGTGGGAACCTGCGACGGGGAGGAACGTTCGGACGGGCTGCGCAACGCGGGCGGAGCGTGGGCCGCCGCAGGGGTGTGCGAGGGGGCGGGAGTGCCCCGGGGAGCGCGTGCCGACGCGTCCCCGGAACCGGACGAACCGGCGGAGCTGGAACCGGTGGAGCCGGACGGGGCGGGCTTGGCCGGGGAGTCGGAGGTCCCGCCGGCGGGGGTGGGGGTCTCGGCGGCGGTCGAGGTGGCGGTGAGGGGCAGGGTGAGGCCGCCTGCGGTGGTGGTGAGCAGCACGAGCGCGGGCAGGGCGAGCGCGCGGCGCACGTCAGCCTCCCTGGTTGATGCGGGTGAACTCGCCGGACACGGCGGTGAACGCGTCGGGGTGGACGGCGAGCGCGCCGGAGAACACGTGCGAGATGTCGAGGGCGAGGTAGACGCCGACGGCGAGCAGCGCGGCCATCAGGCCGAGCGGGATCAGCGCCATGCCGCGGGGGCGGGCGCCGCCGAGGAGCGGCAGGACGAGCACGACCAGGCCCGTGAGGACGGTGATGACGAGCAGTCCGGCGGGCGGGTGGGCGCGGGCGTCGCTGGCGCGCTGGTGCCGGGCGGCCGACACCTCCGACAGGTGGTCCAGGACGGCGGTGCGGGCGTCCTGGGAGTCGTCGCCGTCCTTGAAGGGGACCGCGATGGTCTCGCGGCGCATCCGGTCCAGGCGGGCCCAGCCGTCGGCGCTGAGCCGGCCGTGGTCGCGCATGAGGGGCCATTCGGTGTGGCGGACGAAGGCGGCGTAGTCGGCGAGCTCGGCGCGGGTGCGGGCGGCGTCGGCGGCGTCGAGGCGTCCGGCGGCCCAGTAGGTCTCGACGAGGGCCTGCGCCTCGGTGGAGGCGTTGGTGCGGGCGGCGTCGGCGTTGGTCCACGGGACGACGATCGCGATGGCGAAGGCGAGCAGGAACAGCGCCGACAGCATCGATCCGGCGTGGCCGTTGGTCGGGCCGTCGGCGGCCTCGTCGTCGGCGCCGCGGCCGGTGCGGCGCAGCAGCCGGCTCGCGATGACCACCACGACGACCGCGCACGCCGCGGCAAGCAGATAGAGAGGCATGGCCCACTCCCAGGTCGGTCCGGCACCCTGTGCTGACGCCTCGTGATTTTACTTTCACGTTGCGTGTTTGAATGAGACTTTGCTTGTGGGTGTGACTGGAGTGGAACCAAGAAGAAGCCACGAAGGTACGTGCGAATGCGGAAAACCGCAGGTCAGCCCGGGGTGCGGTCCGGGCTGGACCCTCGTCTCACCTATCTCCGAAGTCAGGTCCGCGCGGGGGTTCGGAACCTCGATACGGAGGTCCGAGGCGTGCTCCGGAGCTGAATCGGGGCCGGTTCAGAGGTCGAGGCGCACGGACTGCTCGCGCAGCCAGGCGTCCAGGCTGAGGACGAGTTCGAAGGTGCCGCGGCGGCCGCCGAAGCCGGTGCTGACGGCGGCGTCCATGGGACGGGTGGTCAGCTCGGTCAGCGCGGCGCGGTCCAGCAGGGGCGCGACGGGCGCGGACGGGTCGGAGAGCAGGTCGCGGACCTGGTCGAGCAGCGCCAGCTCGTAGGCGGGGTCCTGGATGGCGGGGTAGGGGCTCTTGCGGCGGGTGGCGATCGAGTCGGGCAGCAGGTGCCGGCCCGCGCCGCGCAGCAGGCTCTTCTCGCGCCCGTCGTGGGTCTTCATCGACCAGGGGGCGCCGTAGACGTACTCGACGAGGCGGTGGTCGCAGAACGGGACGCGGACCTCCAGGCCGACGGCCATGCTGGCGCGGTCCTTGCGGTCCAGCAGCATCGGCAGGAAGCGGGTCAGGTGCAGGTGGCAGATCCGGCGCATGCGGCGCTCGTGCTCGTCGTCGCCGGGGACGTCGGGGACCTCGGCGATCGCGCGGCTGTACTGCTCGGCGGTGTGGGCGGGCAGGTCGAGGGTCTGCAGCAGGCCCCGGTCGAGCGGGGCGACCGGGTCGGGGCCGAGCCCCTGCGAGCCGTCCCGGGTGCGGGCGCCGGCCATCGCGACCCAGGGGAAGGTGTCGGCGTGGACGGCGCCGGCGTCGTGGAACCACAGGTAGCCGCCGAACACCTCGTCGGCCGACTCGCCCGACAGCGCGACGGTGGACTTGTCGCGGATCGCGCGGAACAGCAGGTAGAGCGAGGCGTTCATGTCGCCGTTGGAGGCGGGGGCGTCGAAGGCCCGCACGACGGTGGCGCGCAGTTCCGGGTCGGCGAGGCGCGCGGCGTCCACGACGATGTCGGCGTGCTCGGTTCCGGCGTGCGCGGCGAGGTCGTGGACGAAGGGGGTGTCGGGGGTCTCGCGCATCGGGTCGGGGACGAACTTGTCGGCCTGCCCGGTGAAGTCGACGGCGAAGGAGCGGACGGGGCCGTGGGTGGCGGCGAGGGCGGTGACGATGCTGGAGTCCAGGCCGCCCGACAGCAGGGTGCACAGCGGGACGTCCGACACCAGTTGCCGCGCGACGATGTCCTCCAGCAGTTCGCGGACGTGCGCGACGGTGGCGGGCAGGTCGTCGGTGTGGGGCGCGGCGGGTGTCTGCCAGTAGCGGCGGACGGTGAGGCCGGAGCGGCGGATCCGCAGGACGTGGCCGGGCCGCAGTTCGTGGATGTCGCGGTAGGGGGAGTTGCCGACGTCCTTGAAGAAGCCGAGGATGCCGCGCAGGCCGTCGGCGTCCAGGACGGCGTCGGCGGCGGGGTGGGCGAGGATCGCCTTGGGTTCGGAGCCGAACGCCAGGCCGCCGGGCAGCCGCCGCCAGAACAGGGGCTTGACGCCGAGCCGGTCGCGCAGCAGCAGCAGTTCCTCGGTGCGGGTGTCCCAGACGGCGAGGGCGTACATGCCGTTGAGGCGTTCGGCCATGTGCTCGCCCCACTGCAGGTAGGCGTGCAGGACGACCTCGGTGTCGCTGCGGGTGCGGAAGGTGTGGCCGAGCGCGGCGAGTTCGGCGCGCAGTTCGGTGAAGTTGTAGACCTCGCCGCTGTAGGTGAGCACGGCCGCGGGCCCTGCCGTTTCGGCGGCCTCGGTCTCGCCGGCTCCGGTCGCGGCGCTCGTCCCGGCGGGGGCGCCGGGGGAGGGGGAGGCCATGGGCTGGCGGCCGCCCTCGATGTCGATGACGGCGAGCCGCCGGTGGCCGAGGACGGCGTGCGGGGAGGTCCACACGCCCTGGTCGTCGGGGCCTCGGCACGCCATGGTGGCGATCATCGCCGCGGCGGTCCGGGCCGTGTCGGAGGTGGCCGAGCCCGCGGTCAGGTCGCGGCCGAAGTCCACCCATCCGGTGATTCCGCACATGCTCTCGCCCTCTTCCGTCGGAGTGTGCGCGTCCGTGAATTACTTAGCCGGACAAACTTGTTTCATGCGGGTCGGCGCCCCGGTCGAGGGCCGGAACGCGATTTGCGGGCCGACAGCAAAGAGGTTCTTGCGCGTGACGTGGTGCATACCGGAAGATCTTCCGTAGAGAACGCGTCAATGAGGACGATTGTTCGTCGCGGCCCGCCCGGTGTGCCCCAACCCGGCGACGCCGGCGCACGCGGCGGAGAAGGGAACGGCGATGCCGACCGACCTGCTCCGGGAGACACCCCGGTGACCGGCCCGAACACGCGGGGCAAGCTCGACCTGGACCCCGAGGTCGTCCGCAGGGCCCGGAACCTGGCCGCCCGGGCCGCCGAACCCGTCATCCGGATGGCCCGCACCCACACCACCGTGTCGGTCGAACGCGCCCTGCTGCGCCTGTCCGGCCTGTCCGGCGCCGACGCCGACGGCCGCCCCTGGGCCAACCACCTGGTCGACGCCGTCCGCGCGCAGGTCGGGCTGGAGCACGGCGTCGCCCTCCCGGTCTGGGACGCCCTCGCCCAGGGCGGCCACGGCTCCCTCGCCGAGCTGGCCGCCGCCGCGGCCGCTGGCCGCGTCTCGTTCCGCCTGCCCGCCGGAAGCGACGCCCGCACCGCCCACGACGCCGCCCGGCGCGCCGCCCGCGCGGGCATGACCCGCATCGACCGCCGCCGCGCCGAACGCGACCGGATGCTCGCCGAGGTCGGCGACCCGCCCCAGCCGTGGATCTACCTCATCGTCGCCACCGGCGACATCTACGAGGACATCCCGCAGGCCCAGGCCGCCGCCCGCGAGGGCGCCGACGTCGTCGCCGTCATCCGCTCCACCGGGCAGTCGCTGCTGGACTTCGTCCCCGAGGGCGCCACCCGCGAGGGCTACGCCGGCACCTACGCCACCCAGGAGAACTTCCGGCTCATGCGCGCCGCCCTGGACGACGTGTCGCGCGAACTCGGCCGGTACGTGCGGCTCACCAACTACGCCTCCGGGCTGTGCATGCCCGAGATCGCCACCCTCGCCGGGCTCGAACGCCTCGACATGATGCTGAACGACTGCATGTACGGCATCATCTTCCGCGACATCAACCCCCGCCGCACCTTCATCGACCAGCGGTTCTCCCGGCAGATCCACGCCCGCGCCGGCATCGTCATCAACACCGGCGAGGACAACTACCTCACCACCGCCGACGCCGTCGACGCCGCGCACACCGTCATCGTGTCGCAGCTGCTCAACGAGCGGTTCGGGCACGAGGCGGGCCTCGCCGACGCCCAGCTCGGCCTCGGCCACGCCTTCGAGATCAACCCGCGGATCCCCGAGTCGTTCCGGCTGGAGCTCGCCCACGCCCAGCTCGTCCGCGAGCTGTTCCCCGACGCGCCGCTGAAGTACATGCCGCCGACCAAGCACATGACCGGCAACATCTTCGCCGGGTACCTGCTGGACGCCTTCTTCAACCTCGCGGGCGTCATGACCGGCCAGTCGATCATCCTCATCGGGATGATGACCGAGGGCATCCACACCCCCTGGCTGTCGGACCGCGACCTGGCGCTGGAGAACGTCCGCTACGTCCGCGACGCGGCCGGCGGCCTCGCCGAGGACTTCGTGCCCCGCCCGGACGGCTTCATCGGCGAACGCGCCCGCCGCGTCCTGTCGGAGTCCATCGAGCTGCTGGAGAAGGTCGAGAGCGACGGCCTGCTCACCGCGATCGCCGAGGGCACCTTCGGCGTCACCCGCCGCCCCCCGGACGCCGGCAAGGGCCTGGACGGCGTCGTCGAGCGCGCCGACGGGTACGTCAACCCCGCCATCGAGATCCTCGACAGCGAGGACCCGCACGCCGCGTCCGCACCGCAGGAGGTGACCGCATGACCGTCGACCCCACCGCCGGTTCGGCCACCGGCACCGACACCCAGGCGCCGGCCGAACCCGCCGACACCCGGCAGGTCATCCGCCCCTACGGCGACACCACCGGCGACGGCCTGGTCCAGATGTCGTTCACCCTGCCCGTCCCCGCCGGGCCCCGCGCCGACGCCGCCGCGCTGCAGCTGGCCGGGAAGATGGGGCTGGACCCCGCCAGCGTCGTGCACGCCAAGCCGATGGGCCCCGACTTCACCTTCTTCATCGTCTACGGCCGCACCAACCACCTGATCGACTACGCCTCCATCCCCGTCCCCGAGGGACGCGAGTACCCGCTGCTGTCCGCGCCGGAGATCAACCAGGCGATCCGTTCCGGCCTCGGCCGCCGCCTGGTCGTCGTCGGCGCCTGCATCGGCACCGACGCCCACACCGTCGGGATTGACGCGATCCTCAACGTCAAGGGCTTCGCGGGGGAGAAGGGCCTGGAGTACTACCGCGAGATCCAGGTCGTCAACATGGGCGCGCAGGTCACCGTCGAGGAACTGGTCGCCCGCGCCAAGCAGGCCGACGCCGACGCCGTCCTGGTCTCCCAGGTCGTCACCCAGCGCAACGCCCACCTGCACAACACCAAGCAGATGGCCGCCGCGTTCCACGCCGAGTACCCCACCGCCGTCGCCGCCGGGATCGGCCGGCCGCTGCTGGTGGTCGGCGGCCCCCGCTTCGACACCGTCACCCCGTCCGACCTGGGCGTGGACCGCATCTTCGGCAAGGGCACCACCCCCTCGGAGGTCGCCTCGTTCCTGGTCCACGTCCTGCTGCCCGCCGCGACCGGCGAACAGGAGACCCCATGACCGACCCGACCGCGTCCACCGGCCACGCCGCCCCCGGAGCCGCCGACGGAGCCGAGGGCGCCGACCCGCGGCGGGGGCTGACCGTCACCCACCGCCGCTACGTCCCCTACTCCCACGCCCACTACGCCGGGAACCTGGTGGACGGCGCGTACGTCCTCGGCCTGTTCGGCGACGTGGCGACCGAGGTGTGCATCCGCACCGACGGCGACGAGGGCCTGTTCGCCTCCTACTCCGACGTCCAGTTCCGCGCGCCGCTGCGCGCCGGGGACGTCGTGGAGGCCACCGCCGTGGTCACCCGCGTCGGCCGCCGCAGCCGCACCCTGGACCTGAGCGCCCGCGTGGTGTGCCGGGGCCGCCCCGACAAGGGCGAGTCGGCCGCCGAGGTCCTGGCCGAGCCGATCACCGTCGTCACCGCGACCGGAACCGTCGTGGTGCCCTGACCCGGGCCTGACCAGCACGGGCCCGGCCGGGGTGCGGCGACCGCCGGACGGGCCCGCCGGAGGCGGTTGACAAGGTCGCGGAACTGGGTAGTTTTGCTCGGGTCCAGCACGGGACTCACCGATCGGCCGCCTCCGGCGCGCACCGGCCACCGCGCAACGGCGGGCCGCGAGCACACCACCGCCGCCCCGTCCGAACCAGGCGCGGCGCCAGGCGCCGTCCGGAGCGGAGCCGCCCGATCGAGCGGGGGTTGGACCCGGGAAGGGCCCCGACATCCAGTAGAAAACGGTGTACCGCCCCTACCGCCTGTGGGGACGGCGCCGGCCCGATGGATGAACGGGGCCCTCTTCCGTGCCCCCCTTTTTTCTTTTCCGCCGGGAGCGGCCGGCGGCGGACGCCGCCGGTGGGGGCCCGCCGG
>NZ_JBFAOF010000313.1:0-7399 GCF_040675125.1 Spirillospora sp. NPDC049652
ACCTGCCTCGGCACGCGCGGCCAGGCGGCCCGCGCCGAGCGGACCGCGCTGGAGCTGATGGAGCGGGGCGTCGCGGGCCCGATCTGGGCCGACCGGGTGGGGATGGTCGAGCCCCGCGAGTGCTACGTGTCCCGGGACGTGTACGGCGACCAGGAGTCGGTGATCTGCGTCTTCGAGTATCCGGGCGACGGCGGCGCGTCCGACCGGCACGCGCTGGTCGTGCTGGTGGACCGGACGCGGCCGGGCGTGGTCGGGACGCGGCTGCCGGGCGAGCGCCCGCCCGCGTGCGGGTCGGTGCGGGACGCGTGGGTGTCGTCGCGGATCGACCGGCTGCTCGACCACTGCCGGCGCGAGGCGGCGGTGAACCCGCTGATGCGGTTCGAGGAGATCGAGCCGCGGGACGCGCGGGCGCTGCTCCAGCGCTGCCTCGACCACACCAACGAGGAGCCGGACGCGCCGGTCGACGAGAACTTCGGGTCCTACCACGCGTTCGTCCGGCACCGGGTGCGGGCGCTGCCGACCGGCGGCCGGGCGCCGCAGCCCGCCGTGCACGGCGCGGACCGGCGCGCCGACCTGGCCGTCCGGTTCCTGGCGTCGGACGAGGCGGCGGAGCTGTCCGACACGGCCGCCGCGAGCCGCTGCGTGGACCGGATCATCGACTACGGCTGCACGTACGACTTCGGCCGTCCGCTGCGGGTGAGCCCGGTCAAGTGCGAGATGTTCCTGCTGGACTGGCTGCCGCGCAAGGTGCTGCTGTCGCAGGCCGAGCAGGAGGCCGTCCCGCATGTGCTGGCCGCGTGGACGCGGTGGGCGGGCCGCCGCACCGGGCTGCCGGACGAGGCGGTCCGCGCGACGCTGGACGCGGTGTGGGACGCGACGGCGAAGTTCGCCGACGCGTACCGCGACCCGTCGTCGTTCGGGCTCGACCGCGAGATCGTGGACCGGCTGCTGCCCGACGGCGACCTGGAGGCGCTCCCCCGGCGCGCGTTCGCGCTGCCGTTCCTGTCGGGGCGGCACCGGGTCTCGGGCCGGCACGGCACGATCGACCTGTCGGTGCTCGACCCGTCCGATCCGGCGGACCGGCGCGTCCTGCTGGAGCTGGAGCACCCCGGGGCGCCGGAGGAGCACCTCCAGGCGCACGAGCGGGTCGCGGACCGGTTGTGGCGCGGCGACCCGCCCCAGTTGTGGGAGACCGCGCAGGCGCTGCTGGACGTCGGGTACGAGCGGCACGAGGTGCTGCACCGGCTGATCGCGGTGCTGGACCGCAGCGGGCACGATCCGCGTGCGCTGCGGGCCGCCCTGCGTGTGCTGCGGCACGAGCCGCCGCCGGGGTGAGACGGTGACGGACCGCTGGAGGGGACAGCGGTGAGCCGCGACGGCGTGGGGGCGGCGTCGCGGGGTGAGGTGCGGACGGCGCGGTTCGAGGCCGCGCGCGGTGGACGGCGCCGGCGGGGATCGCGCTGAGTGAGGACTGTCGCAGCCGGGTGAGAGAGTGCCGGAGGGCGCGTCTCCGCACGGGCGTGCGTCCGGTTTGCCAGAAAGTGCCCTGGACGACAATCATCGAACCGGGCAGTGATCGACGGGGGGAACCGGGGGGCCACCCCCGGCCGTAGGGAGTGATCTTGTTGGAGTGGTCCGAGTTCGCTCGGCGCCTCGGGCGCGAGCTGACGGCCCTGGAACGGGACACGATCCTGATCGTCCGGGAGCGTGAGGAGAGCCGTCACTACGTCCAGGCCATGCGGGAACCGGACCGGCTCTACGCCGAGGCGGTGAGCAACAACTTCCTCGACGGCCCGCTGCTCCTCACCCTCGCGGACGAGGAGGTCATGAGCGAGTCGGGCTGGCGCCCCCCGGCGGAGCCGGGCGCGGCCGGCCCGCGCAACTGGTGGACCGAGCTGCCCGGGTTCGCCACCCCCGCCGACTACGCGCGGCTCGCCGAGGTCATGGTCACGGCGCTGCGCGACGTCCAGGCCGTCCGGCGGCCGTCCGACCTGGTGTACGAGTCGTTCCACCGGCACGGCACCGGCCTCGTCGGGCTTCCGGAGCTCGGCCTCGAGTGCGCCGACCCGTCCCGCATCACCCGGACGCGCGGGGTCGATCCGCTGTCCGCTTCCGGCCAGGGTTCTTTTCCGGAGCCGGACGTCCTGGCGGCCGAGCCCGGCATGCCCCCGCCGCCCGCGTTCCCGGACGCGAAGGGGCTGAGCGGCCCGGCGCCGAACGGCCTCCCCGGCGCTCCGGGCCCGTTGCAGGGTCCCGGCGGCGCGGCCTTCCCCGGGTACGGGGACGTTCCGGGGCAGGGGCCGTCCGTGCATGACGTGCAGGCGGGCTTGGCGCCCGCGGCCGCGCCGGTGCCCATGGGAAGCCCGGCGGACGAGATCGAGCCGCGGCTCGCCGAGGCCAAGGACCGCGGCGACCACACCACCTACTTCGACCTCCTGCCCACCGCCGACCTGGTCTTCCCCGACGCGCCAGGCGAGAGCGTCCCGCCGACCATGACCCTCGGGGCGGTCACGTACATCACGGTCTTCACCTCCCCCGGAGCGCTCGCCCGCGTGTCGTCCCCGGCGGTGCCGTTCCGCCGGACGTCCTTCGCCGACCTGTCGGCCAACTGGCCCGACCCGGCGTGGCAGCTCGCCATCAACCCGGGGCTGGGCAGCGAGATCCATCTCGACCTCACCGCCGTCGCCCGTTTGGGGGCCGTCCGGCCGGGGTCGAGCACGCCCGTGCCTCCGCCGTCGGGCGGGGTGAGCGTGCCGCCGCCGATGAGCGCCTCCCCTGGCCTGCCGGACGTGCCGTCCGTCCAGCCGGGCGCGGCCGACGCGGTCGGCGCAGTCGGCCTGCACGGCGCTTCGGCCTTTCCGGAGTCCGAGGACGAGACCCGCCTCGATCTCACGGCGATCGATCCGCACGGACGGCACGACCAGGTCGGTGCGCCGAGCGCTCCCCTCGGGCCGGAACCGTACGCGCCCTCCAGCGGCCCCGCGTCGTATGAGGAGTCCGGGTTGCCCGGCCCGCTCGCGGGTCATGACCCGTCCGCTACGCCGCAGATGCCGGGGCTGCCGGTGGAGCGCGACCAGCTCGCCGCCTCTGCCTCTGGCTCCGTCGGCGGCGGCTCGGTTGATGCGCAGTCGGAGATGCCGCCGCACTTGAGGCTGCGGCAGTACGAGATCTCGATGCCGGGCGTTCCCGCGCCGCGCGACGCGTCGGGCACGTCCAGCGCCGGCGAGGCGGTGACTCCGATGCCGCAGATGAACGCGCAGGATGACGGGTTCGGGGCGTCCCACTCTCCCGGTCCGTATGACGCGCTCTCGGCGAACGGCCCGGTTGAAGCTCAGCCGAGCGTGCCGGGGCCGCAGGACGCGCAGCACGACGCGCTCGCGCCGCAGAGTTCGCCCGCGCCGCATGAGGCTTTCGCCACGCAGGGCGCGGCTGAGATGTGGCCGGGTGCGTCCGGTCAGGCGGAACCGCACTCGCAGCGTGACGAGTACTTGCCGACCGATGGTGTCGGAGCGTCCGTGTTCCCCGTGCCGGACGGGCTGGGTGGGCCCTCGCATGGTGACGTGCTCGGCGCACCCCGGCAGCACGATGGAATCGCAGTGCCGGACGGTTCCGGCCAGACCGATTCCTTGGCCTCGCCGGAGGCGTCTGGTGCCCCGGAGCGGCAGGACGCGTTCGGGATGACCGATTCGGTCGGTGCGCTGCCGGAGACGGTGGCGCACGCGTGCGGGCAGGACGGCGACGCGGCAGATGCTCCGGCACAGTATGAGGCAGCCGGCCAGGACAGCTCGGGCACGACGTGGCCGCCGGAGGCCGACGCCGGCGCTGTGGGCGCAGCCTCTGGACGGCCGGCGTTCGGTTCTTCGGGGGCGTCCTCGTTGCGGGACGCGTTCGCGGGTGCCGCCGCTGGACGGCGCGACTCGGGCGCGAGGGGTTTTCAGGAGTCCGACACGTCCGGGATGCCGGTGCTGCCGGGTCTGGAGGCGCACGGGACGGCGGCGATGCCCGCGGCCGCTCCCGTACCGGACAGCGGCGTCGCCGAGACCGCTCACGTCGTGGGCACGGGTGCGACGCCGGGTTCGGACCCGGTCGCCGAGCAGATCCCGGATGCAGCCTCTAGCGCGGGGCCCGGCGCGGGGCAGATCCCCGACGCCGCGCCCCGCTCGGAGGCGCGCCTCGGACAGGTTCCGGACACCGCGCCTGGCTCAGGGCCGCGCGTCGCGCAGATCCCTGAGGCCGGGCCTGGCACAGGGCCGGTCGTCGGGCAGGTTCCGGATGCTGTGCCTGGCTCAAGTCCGATCGTTGACGCCCTGCCTGGCTCGGGGCCTCGTGTCGGGCAGGGTTCGGACGCGGTGCAGGGGTTGGAGTTCGTGCCGGGAGCGGCTGCCGTGCGGGGTGCGGACGCGGCCTTGATGCGGGTTCCCCACGGGACGGCGCTCTGGGAGACGGACGGGACCGGGGACGGTGCCCCCGTCGCGGTCTTCGACTCCGTCGGGGGTGTGTGGACTCCGGTGCGGGCGGACGCACTTCCCACACAACTGGGCGAATAGGTACTGGTGGGGACGGGGACGGCGATACTCCGCTACGGTCGTCTCCCCGACCCGCGGACGTGAAGGCTGGACCGAGTGGACTGGAGCGACTTCGCCGACCGGCTGGCCGCCGAACTGCCGCGGCTGCCGGAGCGCGCGTTCCTCATCGTGCAGGGCCCGACCGGGCTTCCCTACGCGCAGGTGCTGCGCGCGGACCGCGCGCTGCACGCGGAGGCGGTCGGCGACGCGTTCCTGCCCGTGCCGCTGACGGCCCGCCAGGAGCGGAAGCTGTCCGGACTCGGCTGGAACGAGCCCGACGACGAGGAGCGGCTCAACTGGTGGATGCGCCTGGAACCCCAGGAGGCGGCGCGTCCGCGTCCGTGCGGTGAGCTCGCGAGGGCGATGACCGGCGCGCTGCGGGAGGCGTACGGCGTCCGGTCCCCCGGGGAGCTGGTGTACGAGGCCGGGATGACGGGGCCGGGCGGCGGGACGCCGCTGGCCCTGCCCGCGCTCGGCATCCCGTCCGCCGTCCCGGAGGCCGAGGCCGTCCCCGCCGCCGGCGCGCCGTCCGGCGAGGTCGAGACCGAGCGCGCCCTGACGATCGCCCGCGAGCGCGGTGACCAGGACGGATACCTGGACCTGCTCGCGCGCGCCACCCTCTACCTGCCCGCTCCCGGCACGGACGGCGAGGGCGGACGGCATTTCGCGACCGCCGAGTTCGGCGGCGGGACGTTCGTGCTGGCCTTCACGTCCCCCGAGGCGATGGACCGGTCGCTGCGCGGCCAGGCCGTCCACCACCAGACCTCGACGGTGGCCGAGCTGGTGCGGGACTGGCCGCATCCCGACTGGCGGCTCGCGGTCAACCCCGGGCTGCCCAGCGCGTCCTACCTGGACACGCACATGCTGCCGAAGGGGCCACCGCCCGCGCCCCAGACGCCCGCTCCGCAGCCGTCCAAGGCACCGGCCGTGCCCGGGCTTCCGCCGGCGCCGTCGCCTGGGCAGGCGGCGTCCTCCGGGCCGGTGCGGGGCGAGCCGACCGACCGGCACGTGGCCGGACGGTCCCGGGCGGCGGCGTCCGATCCGCAGGTCACGCGGGTCGAGCCCGTTCCGGCGCCGGCGGACCGGGCCGAGCCGCCCCAGATGTTCGTCATGCAGAAGGTGCTGCGGCCCGAGCACGTCACCCACTACCTGGACGGCGGCTACGACCTGGTCGCCGGATACGTCCAGAAGCTGAAGGACGTCGCGGACCTGAACCGGCCGGAGCAGATCGTCCGGACGCTCGGCCTGGACTATCCGGGTTCGCCGTTCGATCCGGGCATGGAGGCGGTACACGTGATCCGCTGGCCCGCCGCGAAGCCGGCGCTGTTCCGGCGTCCGCTGGGCGGCGAGGACGAGACGGCGCTCGCCGGGATGCCGGGCGGCTGGGTCGTGGAGCATCCGCCGTTCGGCGGTCGGGGGTACGCGCCGGGCGACGGGCCGCCCGTCCCCGAGTACAAGGTGGACAGCCAGCGCCTGCCGCACGGCGCGGAGATGCACCGGCTCGCGCGCGAGGGCCGTCCGACGCTGGTCGCCGTGTACGACGCCGACCTGCGGCGATGGCGGATCCGGCTGGCGACCGCGCGGGGCGCCGACAAGCCGCGCACACCGCGGACCGCTCGCCGCGCGACCGGAGCCCAGAAGGCGAGGCAGCACCCCGGGACGCCCGGGACGTCGGGGAACGCGCAGGCAGGGCCCTCGGAGACTCGGATCGATGCCCGGCCGTCCGATACGCGGCCGGACGTGCCCCGGGGGCGGCACGCACGCGGTGGGAGTGGGGAATGAGCGTCCGGCACGGGTACGTCGCGGACTGGCGCGGCGAGGAGTACGAGGCGAGCCCGGACGGGGACGAGGTCCGGCTGTACCGGGCGCGTCCGGCGGAGGGGTTCGAGGAGGTCACGTCGGCACGGTATGTCCGGGTGGTGCCGGCCGCCGAGGTGACCCGGCTCGCGTACGTCAGCACGCACTGCACGTGGCGCGGCGAACCGTTCCTGGTGCTGGGCGAGCACGAGGGCTGGCTGCGGGTGGAGTACGTCGGCGGGCGGGCCCCGGTCGCCGAGCGGCTCGGCCTGGAGATGTTCGACCGGGGCGTGTACCAGGCGTGGGCGCCGCGCGGCGAGGTGACCGGCCTGGCCGAGACGGCGGTCTGAACCGGCCCCGGCGGTGGTACATCTTCTGCCATGCCGGTGATGGACATCAACGCCGACCTCGGTGAGGGTTTCGGCGTCTGGGAGCTGGGCGACGACCTGGCCCTGCTGGAAGTGATCACGAGCGCGAACGTGGCGTGCGGGTTCCACGCGGGAGATCCGCTGATCATGCGGCGGGTGTGCGCGGCGGCGGTGGAGCGCGGCGTGGCGATCGGGGCGCAGGTCTCCTACCGCGACCTCGCCGGGTTCGGGCGGCGCGAGATGGACGTGGCCCCGGCCGAGCTGACCGCCGAGGTGCTCTACCAACTCGCCGCGCTGGACGGGATAGCGCGCGCCGAGGGTGGTCGGGTCGCCTACGTGAAACCACACGGCGCGCTCTACAACCGGCTGGCCCGCGATCCGGTGCAGGCCCGGGCGGTCGCCGACGCGGTCCGCGCCTACGACACGACGCTGCCGCTGCTCACGCTGCCGGGATCGGCGTTGTACGAGGTCGCGGACGGTCTGACGGTCGTCGAGGAGTGTTTCGCCGACCGCGCCTACACGCCCGAGGGGCGGCTGGTGTCGCGGCGTGAGCCGGACGCGGTCGTGCACGATCCCGAGCGGGTGGCGGAGCGGGCCGTCCGGATGGCCGTCGAAGGGCGGGTCACGGCAGTGGACGGCTCCGAGGTGGCGCTCGCGCCCCGGTCGATG
>NZ_JBFAOF010000314.1:0-7374 GCF_040675125.1 Spirillospora sp. NPDC049652
AGAAGCCGCCGCGCGGCCGGGTGTGGATTGGAGCCCTCCCCCGGCCGCGCGGCCCATCCTCACAAGGAGGACGCACATGAGAATACGACGGTCAGCGGACGCGCGGGTCGTACGCGCGGACCTCGAAGACCACCATCTCGGACGGCTCGCCTGGGCCCTGGCCGAACACGGCTGGATGACCTCCACCCTCCCCTGGGAACGCCCCAGGCTGCTGCGGGTCTTCCACCCGCTCGTCCCCCACATCGGCGAGACCGTGACCGTCCGGCGGCAGCGCGGACGGCTCTACTTCCTCGACAGCTCCGGCCACACCCTCGCCCACGTCACCAAACTCCACCGGGCCGTCGCCGGACTCGACACCCGGCTCGAACCCTGCCGCCTCGCCGCCCTCGTCCCCGCCCGGACCACCACGTGACCGCGTCCCCGGGCGTGAAGCACCTCCAGGTCTTCCCGTCCGACACCGCCCACGTCGCCGCCGCCCGCCACTGGGTCGCCAAACTCCTCGGATCCGCCCACCCCGCACTGGACGACTGCGTCCTCCTGACGTCCGAGACCTGCACGAACGCGGTCATCCACGGCGGCGGAGAAACCGTCGAACTGTCGGTCGAAACCGAAGGCCGTGCCGTGACCGTCGCCGTCGTGGACGGAGGCGGCGGAACACTTCCGCACTACACCGACGACCCCTGCGGCCTCGGCGGACGCGGCCTCCCGATCCTCGAAGCGCTCTCCGACGACTGGGGATTCGACACCCTGGACGACGGACGGCTGCGGGTCTGGTTCCGCCTGGCCCCTCCGTCCTGAGTCACTTGGCGTCCGAATAGCGCTGCACCACGGCCGCCTCCATCGGGAAGACGACCGGCGTCTCTCCGAACAGGAGGCGGCCCGCTTCCTTCGCGGACGCCTCGATCGCGGCGACGACGTCGTCCGCCAACGGGCTCGGCGTGTGGACTATGACTTCGTCGTGCTGGAAGAAGACCAGGTGCGGGTCGCCCAGGGCGGTGAGGCGCTGGCGGAGGCGGGCCATCAGGGTCAGGGCCCAGTCGGCGGCCGTCGCCTGGACGACGAAGTTGCGGGTGAAGCGGCCCCGGCTGCGGACGGCCGAGGCCGAGCGGGTGTCCTCGCCCGTGGACGTCAGCTCGCGCCAGTCGGCCGACGGCGGCGGACAGGTCCGGCCCAGGCGGGAACGGACGAGATGACCCCGTTCTCCCGCCTGGGCCGCCGCCTCCACGAACTCGAACGCGTCCGGGAACCGCTTCTTCAACACCCCCAGAAGCTGCACCGCCTCGCCCGTCCCGCCTCCGTACATCGCCGACAGCAGCGCGAGTTTCGCCTTGTCGCGGGCGGTCAGGTCGGCGGACGGCGTGAACACGTCCGCCAAGGCCGCGTACAGATCACCCTGGGCCGCCGCGTCGGCGAACGCGCGGTCGCCCGCGAGCGCCGCGAGGACGCGCGGCTCCAGTTGCGCCGCGTCCGCGACGACCAGCGACCAGCCCTCGTCCGCCACGACCGCCGACCGCAGCACGCGCGGGATCTGCAACGCGCCGCCTCCGTTGGTCGCCCAGCGTCCCGAGACGACACCGCCGACCACGTACTCCGGACGGAACCGGCCCTCGTGCACCCACGTGTCGAGCCACGCCCATCCGTGGGCCGTGTGCAGGCGCGACAGTTCCTTGTACTCCAGCAGCAGCGGGACGGCGGGGTGGTCGATCTCCTTCAGCACGTACGCCCTGGTCGTCTTCACCTGGTGCCCGACCGCCGCGAACGCCTTGACGATCTGCGCCGGCGAATCCGGGTTCACGTGGCGTCCGAACGCGGCGCTGATCTTGTCCGCCAGTTCCTGGAGCCTGCGGGGACGCAGCCCGCCGGACGGGCGCGGCCCCAGCATCTCGGTCAGCAGCGCGTCGTGCGCCTCCACCGACCAGGGCAGGCCCGCGTGCGTCATCTCGGCCGCGATCAGCGACCCCGCCGACTCGGCCGCGCACAGCAGCGCGAAGCCGGGGATGCGGGCGATGCGGCGTTGCTGCTCGGCGTGGACGGCGACGATCTGCTCCAGATCCTCGGCCTCGTCCTCCTCCTCGTCGTCGAAGAGGGACGCCTGCGGACCGGCCTCGGCGGGCGGCGGCCGGTCGTCCGGCACGGGCTCACCGCGCAGCCGCGCCCAGGCGGCGGCGACCGACCGGGGCTCCCCGTACCGTCCGTCATGGCCGGACAGCAGGCTCTCGGCCAGTTCCAGGTCATGGCACCGCTCGCCCCGGACGCCCGCCGCCACCAGCGCCCGGTACACCCGCGCGGACGACGACCACACCCAGCGCGGACGGTCGGAACGCTCGCGCGCGGCGACCGCCGACGCCAGCGACGGCACGTTCTCCGCCTCGCCCGAAGGCGTGCCGTCATCGGCGAGGGGCCGCAGCGTGCCCCCGCCTCCCGCCCCGACGGCGATGGCGATCCTCACCGGCACATTGTGCCGTCCGGGTACGACAGAACGCCCGGCCCGGTCACGCCAGGGGGATGACGAACTCGTCCTCGACCGGCGGGTCGGTCTCGTGGTCGCCGCACCCGGTGACCGCGTAGCAGCGGACGCGCAGTTCGGTCTCGGTGACGTCCAGGCGGAGGAAGCTCTTGAAGAACGGCGGGCTGTCCCAGTCGGCCATCTCCGACCGGAACCGCTGCGGGATGCGCTTCACCGGCAGCCGCCGGATCTTCCAGCGCGGCCGCTTGCCGCGCGGGACGCCGAGCGCCGCCGCGACGAACCGCGCCCGCAGCGACACCTCCTCGTTGGCGTACCGGCGCGCGGCCTGGATGCCGAGTCGCCGCTCGACCGCCGCCGTCGCCTCCCTCGGCGACAGGTCGAACAGCCAGGGCATCCGGAACCAGCGCCCGTAGAGCTGGCTGTAGCGCGACAGGGAGTCGCCGCGCAGCGGGTAGCAGCGGAAGTCCGACTCGTCCACGATCGTGGTCTTCGGAATGATGTGGGTGGCGTGCATGAACGCCCCGCCGCCGCCCGACACGACGTACTGGAGCGTCCGGTTGCCGACCTTCACCGGGTACCGCTCGTAGTTGTGGATGTCGCCGCCGATCGCCGCGACGAAGTTGTTCGCCGGGTCGCGGACGATCTCGTCCACGGTGCCGCCGCCCGCGATCGGGTCGGGGTGCACCATGTCCTCCACCACCAGCGGCTTCCCGGTGACCAGGAGCTTCGGTTTCGGTCCCGCCGCCACGCCGCGCAGCCAGCGGCCCTGCTCGTCGTCCATGCCGCCGAGGATGCCGGTGTCGATGCCGATGATCCGCAGCGTCGGGGTGTCGATCGCCCAGTACGGCGCGGGCTGGACGGCCCGCTGCCTCGGCGCGCCCCGGTACCGCGCCCGCACCTCGGCGAGCCGCGCCGCGTCCACCTCGCCGGACCTGCGCCACAGCCGCCGGGCGAGCCAGGTGAACCGGCCGGACCAGGCCGGCGTGCAGTCCATGTCGAACTGGCAGAACACGTTCAGGAAGCCGCGCAGGCCGTCGTACCAGTCGTGGTTGCCGGGCACGGCGTAGATCGGCCCGGGATACCCGGCGTAGGGGCGGAAGAACTTGTCCTCGTAGTCCCCGGTGTCCCCGGTCGGGTAGATCACGTCGGACGCGATGACCAGGAAGTCGGTGTCGGCCCCGACCGACAGCAGCGGCGGGACGACGGCGTACTGCGACCGGTCCCCCTCGCCGGTGTCGCCCATGACGATGAACGAGAACTCCCGCTCGGGCCGGTGCATCGTGAGCGATCCCGGCGCGCCGCGCTCGGCCAGCGCCGCCACCGCCCGCTGCCGCAGCTCGCTGGACGGGTCGCCCCACAGCCGCGCCACCACGTCGTTGCGGGACCGCCACAGGACGGCCGGCCGCCGCCACGAGAACGCCCGCACCCGCTCGGGCATGAGCCGCCCGAACGTCCCCGGCCTGCCGCACGTCCACCCGGCCCCGGCCTCCGACGTCCGGGAGTTCTCGACCTCGTGCGGCCGGTCGTGGGCATGCATGAAGAGACCTCCGGGGGGCTGGGGTGTCCCAACTTTCCCCGGAGGTCTCTCCCACCGTCAAGCTCGCGGCTTTGGTCCGGTTCGCACCGTCCGCGCCGGGCCGTCAGGGCGCGGTCGCGGCCGGTTCCGTGAAGGCGGCCGCTGTCAGTGGGCCCCCTCGCCGGTGAGGGCGCGCACCTCCAGTTCGGCGTACTTCTCCGCGGTGCGCTCCTTCGACAGCACCGTCCCGAGGTAGGCGCAGAGGAACCCGATCGGGATGGAGAACAGGCCGGGGTTCTGCATGTGGAACGGCGCGACCGTGTCCGCGCTGAACAGCGCGTCCGGGTTCCCCTTCGGGATGGTCGCGGACTTGCCGCCCCAGCAGATCGGGCTCAGCAAAACGAGCCCGACCGCCGACACCAGGCCGCCGTAGATGCCCGCGACCGCCCCGGCGGTGTTGAACCGCTTCCAGAACAGCGAGAACAGCAGCGTCGGGAGGTTGGCGGACGCGGCGATCGCGAACGCCAGCGCGACCAGGAACGCCACGTTCAGCCCGCGAGCGAAGATCGACAGAAGGATCGCGACCGCGCCGATGACCACCGCCGACACGCGGGCCATCCTGACCTCGTCCCGCTCGGAGGTCTTCCCGCGCTTGAACACGTTGGCGTACAGGTCGTGCGCGAACGACGAGGACGACGCGAGCGTCAGCCCGGCGACCACGGCGAGGATCGTGGCGAACGCGACCGCCGCGATGACCGCCAGGAAGACCGCGCCGCCGGTCGTCCCGGCGCCGCCGCCGAGCTTCTCGGCGAGCTGCGGGGCCGCGGTGTTGCCGCCCTTGTCCTGCGCCATGATCGCCTTGCTGCCGACCAGGGCCGCCGCGCCGAACCCGATGACCAGCGTCATCAGGTAGAACACGCCGATGATGCCGATCGCCCAGTTGACCGACGTCCGGGCGGCGCGCGCGTTGGGGACGGTGTAGAAGCGGATCAGCACGTGCGGAAGGCCGGCCGTCCCGAGTACCAGGGCGAGGCCGAGCGACAGCAGGTCGAGCTTGGACCACACGTCGGTCGCGCCGTACTTCAGCCCCGGCTGGAGGAACTTGTCGCCCTTGCCGGAGCTGTCGGCCGCCGCGCCGAGCAGGTGCGAGAGGTTGAAGTCGAACTTCGACAGCACCCACACCGTCATCACGACCGCGCCGACCATCAGCAGCACGGCCTTGACGATCTGCACCCAGGTGGTGCCCTTCATGCCGCCGACCACGACATAGAAGATCATCAGTGCCCCGACCACCACGATCGTCCAGATCTTGGCGGCCTCGCCGTGCGTGCCGAGAAGCAGGTTGACCAGCGCGCCCGCCCCGACCATCTGGGCCAGCAGGTAGAAGATCGACACCACGATGGTGGAGATCCCGGCGGCGGCCCGGACCGGGCGCTGGCGCATCCGGAAGGCGAGCACGTCCGCCATGGTGAACCGGCCCGAGTTGCGCAGCATCTCGGCGACCAGCAGCAGCGCGACCAGCCACGCGACCAGGAACCCGATGGAGTACAGGAACCCGTCGTAGCCGGACAGCGCGAAGATCCCGGCGATGCCGAGGAAGGACGCGGCGGACATGTAGTCGCCGCCGATGGCCAGGCCGTTCTGCGGCCCGCTGAACTGCCGCCCGCCGGCGTAGAAGTCGGCGGCCGTGCGGGTCTGCCGGCTGGCCCAGACGGTGATGCCCAGGGTGATGGCGACGAACACGGCGAACAGGACGAGCGTGATCGTCCGGTGCTCGTTCTTGGAGACGCTCGCGGCCGCCGCGAGGACGTGGTGCGCGTTCACTCGGCCTCCTCGCCGACGGCACGGGCGTTACCGGGGGCGGCGCCGGGGGCGCCGGTGCCGACGCCGGCGGCCAGGGGTTCCAGGGTCCTGCGGGAGTAGCGCTCGTAGGCGAGGGCGATGAGGAAGGTGGACACGAACTGGAGCACGCCGAAGACGAGGGCGACGTTGATCTCGCCGACCACCTTCTTCGCCATGAAGTCGCGGGCGTAGGCCGACAGGACGACGTAGAGCAGGTACCAGATGAGGAAGGCCGCGGTCAGCGGGAAGACGAAGCGCCGGAACGCGGACCTCAGCCGGGCGAACTCCGGGCTCGCCTCGATCGCCAGGTACGCCGCCTCGTCCAGCTCGCGACGGGCGGGCGGTTCCGGCCGTCCGGGTGACTCTGCGCTCATCGATCACCTCCGGGAGTAGATCCCTTACCGAATGTCACCGTGATCGGCGGCAACAATGCCGGACGGAGGCGGGCGGCGGGGGCGATCGGCCGAAAAGGCCGGCTGCCGAATCAACCGGATATCCCCCTGATGCGCTACCGATGCCCGACTGTGATCCGGATCACAGGCATATCGGTGTGACACCGGGAAACGCTACGCCTCCGCACGGCTCAAAGTTGATGAATGCGCGAAGGCGGCGGTTCAGGACCGAGCGGCACATCGGGCCGGAGGGACGACGGGGGGCGCGGGGCTCCAGGGGTTTGCAGGGCCGGGCGGCGGGACTACGCGACGCCGAAGGTGCGCGGGTCGTCCGCCGGGACGATCTCCCGGCCGAGCGGGGTCAGCGAGATCGGGACGAGCTTGAAGTTCGCGATGCCGAACGGGATCCCGATGATCGTGACGCAGAGCGCGATCCCGGTGACGATGTGCCCGATGGCGAGCCAGATCCCGGCGAAGACCAGCCAGATCGCGTTGCCGACGCACGAGCCCGTGCCGGCGTCCCGGCGCTTGACGACGGTCTGGCCGAACGGCCAGAGCGCGAACAGCGCGATGCGGAACGAGGCGATCCCGAACGGGATGGTGATGATCAGGATGCAGCAGACGACCCCGGCGACGGCGTAGCCGAGCGCCATCCAGAAACCCGCCAGGACCAGCCAGATGATGTTCAGAAGGAAGCGCACGACCTCAACCTTAGGCCTCGGGAGCGATTCGGTCCGCTGACGCCGAACGCCGCCGCCGTCACCCGCCGGAGCGGGCCGGATGGTCGTGGATCAGGTCACGCTTCTGATGGGGAACGGCCGGGTGCCCCCACACGCGGCGGGCGCCGGTGCCACCCCCATGGACACCGGCGCCACCACGGCGAGGGCGCCTGCGGCCATCATGAGTCCCCCCAGAACGGCGACGAGTCGCCTTCTCATGATGCCTCCACAGACGGCCCTGGTCCCAGCAGAACCGGGACGCACTTAGAACACTAGAGGGACGTCCGTAATGCCCGCGTAAACCGACCCAAATGACCCGGGCAATTCTCAAGTTCGCAGGTCAGAGCGCTCATACCCCGCCGCTCCGCCCGCCGACACCCCGCCGCTCCGCCCGCCGACACCCCGCCGCTCCGCCCGCCGACACCCCGCCGCGCCGCC
>NZ_JBFAOF010000315.1:0-7354 GCF_040675125.1 Spirillospora sp. NPDC049652
CGCGACCCGCCTCGCCGTACCGCGCACCCCGGACCAGGCCGTCCTGGACGCCGCCGACGCCGAGGCCGCCGATCCGGACGAGCAGCGCGACTCCCGCCGCTTCCCGAGGCTGCCGCGCCCGCGCGTGCCGATCCGCCGCCGTCCCGTCGCCGAGGGCGAACCGGACGTCGCGGGCTGACCCGCACGGCGGGCGGTGCCGGCGGGGTCCGCCGAAGGGGGTGGTCGGATGGAGGACCCGGGAGTTTCGGGCGGCCCGGCCGAGGGAAGCGGGCTGACCGATCCGTGGCGGGTCCGCTGCTTCTGAGGGGTTCCCGTCCCGATATGACGAGTTCTTTGCTCCCTCTTATCGCCGGTTGGCCTGTGACGAGAGGGAAACGGGAAACATGGAGTGGTTACCTCCCCACGGGAGGACGGGTGACCAGACTGCGGACTTGGCCGATACGCGTGCGCTTGCCGTTGGTCGCCGGGAGCGTGGCGGCCCTGGCCTGCGTGGTCGTCGGCGTGCTCATCGTGGTGGGCGTGCGCGGCCGGGTCGAGGACTACGACCGGCAGCGGACCACGACCGCCGCGCTCAGCATCATCCAGATGATCAAGCGGGACCGGCTGCCCGGGCAGCTCCCGTCGCTGCAGGGCATCGAGGCGGCCGAGGTGCTGAACGCGAAGGGCAGGGTCGTGTCGGCGACGCGCGACCTGGTCGGCAAGCCGCCCATCGCCTCCTTCCGGCCGGGCGAGGACACCGTCAGCGCCTACCGCGTGCTCTGCCCGCCGCACGGCCTGCACGGCTGCATGGACGTGATCGCCTTCCGGGTGTTCCAGCCGGACGGCGACTGGACCGTGTACGCCGCCGAGGCCAGCGGCCCCTGGTACGCCAGCGGCACGCTGCTGGCGTTCCTGATCCTGACCTCGCTGCTGGTCGTCCTGCTCACCATCCTGCTCACCCGCCGGACCGTCGACCGCACGCTCGCGCCGGTGAACGCGATCCGCTTCGAACTCGCCGAGATCACCGCGACCGAGTCCGCCCGCCGCGTGCCGGTGCCGCCCGTCAAGGACGAGATCCGGCACCTGGCCGAGACCGCCAACGCCACGCTGGACCGGCTGGACGCGGCGCTGGAGCGGCAGCGCCGGTTCACCTCCGACGCGTCCCACGACCTGCGCAGCCCGATCTCCGGCGCGCGCACCCAACTGGAGGAGGCCCTGCTGTACCCCGACCAGGCCGACTGGCCGCGGGTCGCCCAGAACGTGCTGGTGTCGCTGGACCGGCTGAACGCGATCGTCACCGACCTGCTCGCGCTCGCCCGCCTGGACGCCTCGTCGGGCGCCGGCGACGACGAGGTCGACCTCGCCCTGCTGGTCTCCACCGAGCTCGCCCGGGCCGTCCGCGACACCCGCACCGCCACGGACCTCGACCAGGGCGTCGTGGTGCGCGGCGACCGGCTCCAGCTCGCCCGGCTGCTGACCAACCTGCTCACCAACGCCGAACGGCACGCCGCGTCCCGGATCGCGGTGTCGGTCGCGGCGGACGGCGACGACGCCGTCCTGACCGTCACCGACGACGGCGCGGGCATCCCGCCGGAGAACCGCGAGCTGGTCTTCCAGCGGTTCGTCCGGCTCCGCGAGAGCCGCGACCGCGACCCCACCGGCACCGGCCTCGGCCTGCCGATCGCCCGCGAGATCGCGCGCGCCCACGGCGGCACCCTGGCCATCGCCGACAGCGACGCGGGCGCCCGCTTCGTCCTCCGGCTCCCCCGCGTCCGCCCGGCGAAGGGCCCGCGGGCATGACCGACCCGGGCCCCTTCCACGAGCCCTACCTCGCCCTCAACCAGGAGATCGCCGCGCTGCTGGACCGGGGGGAGTTCCTGGCGGCCGCCGACCGGATGGCCGACTACCTCGACCGCGCCGAACGGCAGCTCACCGAGGGCTTCCGCACCCGTCCCTCCGCGCCCCGGCGCTCACGTCCCCGCTGACCCGCCCGCGTGAAGCGCGCGGAAACGCGGCGTCCCCCGCGGTGTGCGGGGGACGCGTCGTGCTGGATCCGCGAACCGGCCGGCGTGCTCCCGTGCCGCCGTCCGGCGGGGTGATCGCGGTGGGGACGGTCAGAAGGTGCCCTGCGAGAGGTGCATGTAGCCCGTGTAGGCCGCGTTCTTCGCGCGGAAGCGGATGCGCTGGAACGAGCGCGGGTTGATGTAGCCCGGCCCCCAGGCCAGGACGTTGTCGTACACGTATTCGGACGCCACGAACCCCACGTCCGCGTCGGTGTCGGCCATGCGGTGCCGCAGTTCCGGGGCGTCCAGCAGGCGGGCGGCCTGGATGATCGCCGCGCCGTTCACGCCCTCCCGGTCGGGCATCACCGGGCCGATGTGCAGCGACATCCGGATGCGCAGCCGCATCGCCTCGCTGGCGGCGTGGTTGTGCCGGCGCAGCCGCGCGGTGAGCAGCGACAGCATCGGGTCGATCACGCGGTCGGGCGGGGCCTGCGGCGGGACGACGATGAGGATGCCGTCGCCGCGGTCCTCGTGGTAGCAGGCCGCCCAGGGGACGTTCGACCCCTCCAGGGCCTCGGGAACCGCCTCGTACAGGACGCGCCGCAGCTCCAGCCGGTCGTGGTCGTTGCGGTGCGGGGCGGAGAACCCCACGACGTCCACGAACATGATCGAGCAGACCTGGCCGGCCCAGTCGTGCGTCGGCGCGGCGTCCCGGCGGGCCGGCGGTGGCGCTCCTGACCCGCGGGTCGGGGACAGCGTCGCCTGGACGGCCGGCAGCGCCCCACCCCCGCCCCCGCTCCCGACCCCGGCCCCGTCACCGGGGATCTGGGTGAGCCGCGTGTACATCTGCTGGTCGAGGACGGCCAGGATGCGCGGGTAGGCCGTCAGGAACGCGGCGAACTCGCCGATCGGCATCCGGAGCACGGTGAGCCGGTCGAGCGCGACGACCGTGGCCGAGCGCTTGCGCACCAGCAGCGCGGCCCGCTCGCCGATCAGGTCGCCCGGCCCCCGCACCGCCACGATCCGCTCGACGCCGTTCTCGGCGACCCGGATCGTCACCTTCCCGGACCAGATCACCGCGACGTGGTCGGCGAGGTCGTCCTGGCGCCACAGCACGTGCCCGGCGGGCAGCACCTCCGGCGCGGAGAACTTCAGGAAGCGCATCCGCTCGACCGAGGTCAGCGCGGACCAGAAGTCCGCCGAGCCGGCCGACCAGCCCTCCGGCTCCGGAAGCGTGGGCTCGTCGAAGGGGCCCGGCAGCGGCGGCAGGCCCCCGCCCGCCGGCGCCGGCATCCCGGCTCCCGGCAGCGCGGCCGGGACGACGGGGACGCCGGGCCGGGCCGCCCCCTCGACGGCTCGGCCCGGCGCACGCTCGAACCCGGCCGCGGGGACGGGAGGGCGGTCGTGCAGTCCGGTCACGGCCGGTTCCGGCCGGAGTCCGGTTCCGATGATCCCGGACGCGGGCGTGGGGGCCGCCACGTCGTCGTCCCGCGGGGGCCAGGCCATCGGCTGCGTCGGTGCGAGCAGGTCGTCCGCGGGACGTCCGGCGGGACGCGCACCCTTCGCGGTGACCTGTCCCTCCCGCGCGTACGCCTCCCGCGCGTAGGGGCGCTCGCCTCGCGCGCCGAACCGCTCCGCGTCGGCGCGGAGCCGGTCGACCCGGGCGCGGAGCCGGTCCTCGGCCGGACGGTCACGCCGGGTCGTCTCGTCAGGGCTGGGGGTGCCGTCGTCGGCGGTTTCGGGGGGTTCGTCGGGGTCGAAGGGGTTGTGCCGGTCCGGAAATGTGGTCATCAGAACCCTCGTCAGGGGGGAGGGGGCGGGTGGACCGCCGGAAATCGAAGCGCTGCGCGGGTCCCGGCGCCGGGGCGCCGGTCCGCCGTGGTCGGCCTCCGCGACCTCTCCCGCAACGCTGGGGCGCTGGGGGAACGGAAGCCGGTCCGGCCCTGGTGAGAACCGGTCGAGCGTGCTTTGATTGACGAAGACCGTCATCGTTTCCGCTGGTCATCACGCCGCATCCGGGTGTTCCGGTGCGGGTCGCGGGTTCCGGCGGGTGACCTGACGATCCCCTGCGGAGCCGCCCCCGTCCCCTCTCGATCTCCCTGGCTGGCAACCGGTGTCGAGACGGATCCGGGGCGGCTCTGCTCGCGTCCCCGTAGGGCGGTTGGCGTCCCTCGTCAGTGCCTCCCGAGCGTCGGCGCGTCGATCGGCGCGCTCGCGCCCTCCGGACGAAGCCGCAACTCCTCACTGAGGGTGAGGGCTGGTCGGCTCCGGACCCTTCACTCTGGTGTGGAGCATCCGAGCGTCTACCGATTTGCTACATTGCATCCTAACACCTGCCTTACCGCAAGGAAGAGGAATGAAACCATGAGACGGGCGGAGACGTGGCCGCTTCTCCGGCGGGCACCCCGGTCCCCCGGGCGGTCGGTCGGCGCCCGATGGCGCGACGCCTCCCGTCGGGCGGGCGGGTGGCGCGCCGGTTGCTTCCGTCTCGATCGCCAGCAATGTGACTTGTTACTGGTTGCCATGTGGCATCCGGCTATATGCTTTCAACTACACAACGTGAGAACGAGCGGATAGCGGGTGAAGGTGCCGCTCGTTCGGGGCTTGGACGCCGGACGCGCCCACCTGCGCCCGTTCCAGTGAGGATGAGGCTGAGATGGCCACGGACCAGGGTCCGGTAGTCGACAGCGCGTTGCTGCGCAGCGAACTCGTCAGGCTCCGGAAAGAGAAAGGCCTGACCCAGGAGCAGGTGGCGCGCACCCTGGAGTGGTCGCCGTCCAAACTGATCCGGGTCGAGGGCGGGAAGAGCTCCATCACCCGGACCGATCTCCAGGCGCTGCTCATGACGTACGACGTGACGTCCGAGAGCCGCCAGGAGCGCCTGCAGACGCTCGCGCGGGGCGCCCGCGAGACCCCGTGGTGGAACAAGTACCGGAGCCTGGTCAGCGACGACCTGCTGAGCCTGACCGGCTACACGGCCGGTGCGTCGATCATCCGTCAGTTCCACAACGCGCTGGTCCCGGGGCTGCTGCAGACCTCGGAGTACGCGCAGGTGATCACCTCCGACCTGGCCAACCCGACCGCCCAGCAGATGGCGATCGAGCTCCGGCTGGAGCGGCAGCGCCGGCTGCGCGAGCGGGCGGTCCCGCCGCGCCAGTACTACCTCCTCGACGAGGCCGTCATCCGCCGCCACGTCGGGGTGGGCGAGGATCCGGGCATCATGCCCGCGCAGCTCAAGCACATCGTCGACCGCGTCGAGAACGAGGACCGGCTCGTCGTGCGGGTGATCCCGTTCCGGGCCGGCTACCACCAGGGCGTCTACGGCCCGTTCGTGCTGCTGGAGTTCGACGGGGAGCTGTCCGACGTGCTGCACCTGGAGGGCAGGCCCGGCACGGCGGCGACCATCAGCGGGGACGACCCGCAGGTCGCCGAGTACCGCGACATTTTCGAACGCATGCTTGAATCCGCGCTCCCGGCGGACCAGACCGTCGAACTCATCCGGCAGGTCGCCGACGAGTTGGAGGGGTGAGGGAGGGATAACTCGAAACGCACACCTATCGGGCCGTCAGGCTATATAGGGCGTAACTTGATCTTGTGGCGAAGTATAGGCGCGAAAAGGACAAACGCCTACACTCATGAGCGGAGAGGCCACAAGGCTGTGGTGAGTTATGCCCTACTCGACCCTGGCTCGGTGGGTGTGCCGGTCCGTTCACGGGCGAGGTGACCCCTGCCAGCAATGTATGGAGGGTTGCTGGATGGTCGTTCGGTCGGACCGGGGGGATGCGCTGACCTGGCGCAAGAGCAGCGTGAGCGGTGCCACGGGGGATTGTGTCGAGGTCGCGCCCTGGCGCGCGCGGGTGCTCGTCCGGGATTCGCGCGCCCCCGAGCGCGGAGAGATGGAGCTGAGTCACGAGCGGTGGCGCGGACTTCTGACAAGTATTCGTGCCGGACGATGTGACATGGTGCCAAGATCCAGCTGATTCTCGCCCAGCGGAATTCCGTGTGTTCGAGTGTGCGTTGCGGGACGGCGGTGTTCGGCGCGCCGTCCCGCTCCGGCCATGGGGAGGCCGCGCGACTCCGGTTACCGTGAGGGGATGTTCGGGCCTGTCGCCGAAAGGCTTTCCGGGATCGTCCGCACTGACCTGACCGCGCGCACGGCCTACTCCTCGGACGCGTCCCTGTACCGGCGCGTCCCGGCGGCCGTGGCGGAACCGCGCACCACCGGGGACCTGGAACGCATCCGGCGGGCGGCGGTCGAGGCCGGGGTGCCCGTGACCGTCCGCGGCGGCGGGACGTCGGTCGCGGGGAACGCGATCGGCGACGGGCTGGTCGTGGACGTCTCGCGGCACCTCACGGCGATCAAGGCGATCGACCCCGGCGCCCGGACGGCCGTCGTCGAGCCCGGCGTCGTGCTGGACGATCTGCGGGCGGCCGCGGCGGCGCACGGGCTGACGTTCGGGCCCGACCCGTCCACGCACTCGCGGTGCACGCTCGGCGGAATGATCGGCAACAACGCCTGCGGCTCGCACAGCGTCGCGTACGGGACGACCGCCGCGAACGTCCTGGAGCTGCGGCTCCTCCTCGCGGACGGACGGCACGTCACCGCCCGCCGCGGCGGCGTCGACGACCCGGCACTCGACCGCGGGCTGCGCGGGCTGCGCGACGCTCACCTCGGCCCGCTGCGCACCGAGCTCGGCCGGTTCGATCGGCAGGGCTCCGGATACGGCCTGCACCACCTGCTGCCCGAGAACGGGTTCGACGTGGCGAAGGCGCTGGTCGGGGCGGAGGGGACGTGCGGGATCGTCACCGAGGCGACCGTCCGTCTGGTGCCCGCCCCGAAGGCGCGGGCGCTCGCGGTGCTCGGCTTCCCCGACGTGTACGAGGCGGCCGAGGCCGCTCCCGCGATCGCGGCGTCCGGCATGGCGCTCACCGTCGAGGGGATGGCGTCCGACCTGCTCGCCGCACTGCGGACCAGGCCCGGACGGGCCGGCGCGGGAGCCGATCTCCCGCCCGGCGGCGGCTGGCTGTACTGCGAGGCCGGCGGCGAGACCGCGGAGGAGGCGCGCGAAGCCGCGCACGCGCTGGCCCAGGCCGCGCCGCACTCTGTCGTCGTGGACGATCCGCGCCGCATGCGCGAGTTGTGGTGGATCCGGGAGGCGGGCGCGGGCATCGTGACGCGCCTCCCCGACGGCGGAGAGGCGTGGCCCGGATGGGAGGACTCGGCCGTCCCGCCCGACCGCACAGCGCCCTACCTGCGGGAACTCTACGCACTGATGCGGACGCACGGGCTGCGCGGCGTCCCGTTCGGGCACTTCGGCGAGGGCTGCCTGCATGTGCGGCTGGACTTCCCGCTGGCGACGCGTCCGGAGGTG
>NZ_JBFAOF010000316.1:0-7347 GCF_040675125.1 Spirillospora sp. NPDC049652
GCCACGACGTCGACGACGTCGAGGCCCGGCGGAAGGGCGGCGTCGAGCTCGGCGCGCACCCGCGCAGGGTCGCGGGGCTCGGTCAGCCCGATCTCGAGGTACTCGGCCTCACTGGCCACACCGGTGGCGGCCGCACCCGCGTAAGAGATCCTCGGGTGCGGAGTGAATCCGGCACTGAACGCGACAGGGATCCCGGCGCGCCGTACGGCGCGTTCCACGGCCCGGGAAATGTCGCGATGGCTCGTGAACCGCAGCCTGCCCCGCTTGGCATAGCGGACGCGCAGGCGTTGGATCACGGGGGCCGGTGCTGGACCCTCCGGCATGGGAGCCAGGGTTCTGGTCCTTCCTACTCGTGTCGAGTCGAAAACGTCTCTCTATAGAGTACGGCCACCTCGGCCCACTTGAGCCCCCGGGCATCCCGAAGCCACGTCCGGGCGCAGCTCAGCGTCCTGCGCACCGGACGTGGCGCACCTCGTGCGCGGGGAGGGGTCAGACGACGCTGAGCGGAAGCAGCCGCTTGCCCGTGGGGCCGATCTGGATCTCCGTGCCCATCGTCGGGCAGACGCCGCAGTCGTAGCACGGCGTCCAGCGGCAGTCCTCGACCTCGGTCTCGTCGATCGCGTCCTGCCAGTCCTGCCAGAGCCACTCGCGGTCGAGGCCGGCGTCGAGGTGGTCCCACGGCAGGACCTCGACCTCGTCGCGGTCGCGCAGGGTGTACCAGTCGAGGTCGACGGGCTCGCCGGCCAGCGCCTTCTCGGCGGCGGCGGTCCAGCGGTCGTAGGAGAAGTGCTCGGACCAGCCGTCGAACCGGCCGCCGTCCTCCCACACCGCGCGGATGACCTTGCCCACGCGGCGGTCGCCGCGCGACAGCAGGCCCTCGATCACCGAGGGCTGGCCGTCGTGGTAGCGCAGGCCGATGGCGCGGCCGTACTCCTTGTCGGAGCGCAGCTCGTCCTTGAGCAGGCGCAGCCGGCGGTCGACCGTCTCGTGGTCGGTCTGCCCGGCCCACTGGAACGGGGTGTGCGGCTTCGGCACGAACCCGCCGATGGACACGGTGCAGCGGATGTCCTTGCGGCCGGTGGCCTCGCGGCCCGCCTGGATGACCCGCTTGGCCATCCCGGCGATCTCCAGGACGTCCTCGTCGGTCTCGGTCGGCAGCCCGCACATGAAGTAGAGCTTGACCTGCCGCCAGCCGTTCTCGTAGGCGGTGGTGACGGTGCGGATGAGGTCGTCCTCCGACACCATCTTGTTGATCACCTTGCGCATCCGCTCGGAGCCGCCCTCGGGCGCGAAGGTCAGCCCGGAGCGGCGGCCGTTGCGGGAGAACTCGTTGGCGAGGGTGATGTTGAAGGCGTCCACCCGGGTGGACGGCAGCGACAGCGAGGTGTTCGTGCCCTCGTACCGGTCGCCGAGGCCCTTGGCGACGTCGGCGATCTCGCTGTGGTCGGCCGACGACAGCGAGAGCAGGCCGACCTCGGTGAACCCGGTCTGCCGCAGGCCCTCGTCCACCATCGCGCCGATCGTGGTGATCGACCGCTCCCGGACCGGACGGGTGATCATCCCGGCCTGGCAGAACCGGCAGCCGCGGGTGCAGCCGCGGAAGATCTCCACCGAGAACCGCTCGTGCACGGTCTCGGCCAGCGGGACCAGCGGCTTCTTCGGGTACGGCCACTGGTCGAGGTCCATGACGGTGTGCTTCTCGACCCGCCACGGCACGCCCGGGCGGTTCGGCGCGACGCGCTTGATGCGGCCGTCCGGCAGGTACTCCACGTCGTAGAACCGCGGCACGTACACGCCGCCGGTCTCGGCGAGGCGCAGCAGCACGCCGTCGCGGCCGCCGGGCTCGCCCTCGTCCTTCCACTCCCGGATCACCTCGGTGATCGCCAGCGCGATCTCCTCGCCGTCGCCGAGCACGGCGGCGTCGACGAAGTCGGCGATGGGCTCGGGGTTGAACGCGGCGTGCCCGCCCGCCAGGACGATCGGGTGCGCGTCGGTGCGGTCCGCCGACTCCAGCGGGATGCCCGCCAGGTCGAGCGCGGTGAGCAGGTTGGTGTAGCCGAGCTCGGTCGAGAACGACACGCCGAACACGTCGAACGCGCCGACCGGGCGGTGCGAGTCGACCGTGAACTGCGGGATGCCGTTGTCCCGCATGACCTGCTCCATGTCCGGCCACACCGCGTAGGTGCGCTCGGCGAGCACGCCCTCGCGCTCGTTCAGGATCTCGTAGAGGATCTGGACGCCCTGGTTGGGCAGCCCGACCTCGTAGGCGTCGGGGTACATCAGCGCCCACCGGACGGTCGCCGCGTCCCAGTCCTTGACCTGCGAGTTCAGTTCGCCACCGACGTACTGAATCGGCTTCTGCACGCTCGGGAGCAGCGGCTCCAGGCGCGGGAAGAGCGACTCTACGGACATGACGGTGCGCCTCCGGTGGCTGGACATGGGATAGACCCTCAAGCCTATCCCCGGCGGACCGGTCGATCAGCCGTCCCCCGGCCCCGGGACGCCCGCGCGGCGCGTGGCGGGCCGGCGGCCGGCGCGCGAGGGCGGTCAGTCGAACGGGCGCCTGCGGACGTGGACGGCCTGCAGCAGCCCCAGCGCGATCATGTTCGCGAAGGTCGCGGACCCGCCGTAGGACACGAACGGCAGCGGCAGCCCGGTGATCGGCATGATGCCCAGCGTCATCCCGACGTTCTCGAACGTCTGGAACGCCAGCCAGCACACCACGCCCGTCGCGACCAGCGTGCCGAACAGGTCGGCGGCCTGCGAGGCGATCCGCAGCCCGCGCCACAGCACCAGGCCCAGCAGCAGCAGGATCGCGGCCGCGCCGAGGAACCCCAGCTCCTCCCCCGCGACCGTGAAGACGAAGTCGGTCTGCTGCTCGGGGACGAAGTGCCCGCCGGTCTGCTCGCCGTGGAACAGGCCCTTGCCGAAGACCCCGCCGGAACCGATCGCGATCCGCGCCTGCTGGGCGTTGTAGCCCGCGCCGCGCGGGTCGGCGGCCGGGTCGAGGAACGCGGTGAACCGGGCGAGCTGGTACGGCTGGAGGATCCCGAGGAACCAGACGGCGAGCGCGGCCAGCACGCCGCCGCCGAGCAACCCGGCGATCCAGCGCTTGGCCGCGCCGGACACCGCGAGCATGCCGATCACCACGACGGCGAACACCAGGGTGGTGCCGAGGTCCGGCTGGAGCATGATCAGCGCGGCCGGGACGCCGGCCAGGCCGAGCGCGAGCAGGACGTCCCGGCGGCCGGGGCCGACCTCGCCGTCGCGCGGCTCGCCGAGCACCATCGCCATGACCACGACCAGGCCGACCTTGGCGAACTCCGAGGGCTGCACCTGGAAGCCGCCGCCGATCACGATCCAGGAGTGCGAGCCGTTGATCGTCGAGCCCAGCGGGGTGAGCACCGCGAGCAGCCCGACGCAGGCCAGGCCGTACAGGATCGGGACGTACGCGCGCAGCAGCCGGTAGTCCAGGACGGTCACGACCGCGCCCAGCCCGAGCCCGATCGCCAGGTTCAGGATGTGCCGCTTGAGGAACCACTCGGGGTCGCGGCCCTGCTCGGTCAGCAGATGGAAGGTCGCGGACCGGACCAGCAGCGTCCCGATGACCGACAGCGCCAGCACCGACAGGATCAGCGTCCAGTCGAGCCGCCGCAGCCCGGCGGCGTGCCGCCGCCACGAGTTCCGCTCGCCGTAGCCCTCGACCGGCCCGGCGAAGCCGCCCAGCCCGGTCACGGGGCGGCCCCGGTCGGCAGCGCCGTCGGCCCGGCCTTCCGGCCCGGGCCGGAGCCGGGGCCGGTGCCCGGGCCGGACGCCTGCGGGTCGAGCGCGGCCTGCGGGCGCGGCAGGTCCGACGGCAGCCTCCCGTCCTTGCCGACCAACGCCTTGCCCCCCTTCCCCAGCCCGTACATGGCCTCGTAGATCTGGCGGACGGCGGGCGCGGCGGCGTTCGCGCCCTGCCCGCCCTGGGAGATCATCACGACGACGGCGTAGCGCGGATTCTTGACCGGGGCGAACGAGGCGAACCAGGACGTGTCGTCCTTGCCGTAGACCTCGGCCGTCCCGGTCTTGCCGGCGACGTCCACGGTCTTGAAGTCGAAGCCGTTGAACGCCCCGGCGGCCGTCCCGGACTTGGTCACGCCCGCCAGGCCGCCCCGGATGTACTTCAGGACGTCCGGGCTGACCGGGAGCCTGCGGGCGGGCGGGTCCGGGAGGCGGCGTGCCACGCTGCCGTCCGGACGGACGATCGCCCGCCCGATGTGCGGCACGACGAGCCGTCCGCCGTTGGCGAGCGCCGCGTACGCGCGCGTGAGCTGGAGCGGCGTGGCGAGCACGTCGCCCTGGCCGACCGAGAAGTTCGCCGCGTCACCCGCGCGCCACACGTACCCCTCGGCGCAGTTCTCCGCCGCGACCGCCTTCAGGTACGCGGCCCGTCCCGGGTCGGACTCCTCGATGTCGGGGTAGCCGTCCTTGGCGGCCTTGCAGTCGGCCTTCTTGGTGGCGTTCCAGTAGGCGGTCTTCCACGCCCGGTCCGGGATCCGGCCGGACGACTCGCTCGGCAGGTCGATCCCGGTCCTGGAGCCGAACCCCCACTGCCGCGCCATCTTGACCATCGGGTCGGACGGGTTCTTCTTCGGCTTGGTGCCGCCGTCGCGGAGCCACTCCTCGTAGGCGAACTTGTAGAAGACCGTGTCGCACGACACGACGAGCGCCTGGTGCAGGCTCATGTCCCCGTGCGACTCGCCCTCGAAGTTGCGGAACGCGCGGCTCCCCACGTTGTAGGAGCCGGGGCAGGCGTAGGTGCCGCGCAGGTCGTAGCCGTCGCCGACGGCCGCCGCCACCGACGAGACCTTGAACGTGGAGCCCGGCGCGAACTGTCCCTGGGTGGCCCGCGAGATCAGCGGCTCGCCCTTCTTCTTGCCGAGCAGCGCGTCGTACTCCTCCTGGGAGATGCCGCCGGTCCAGATGGACGGGTCGTAGGACGGGTAGCTCGCGAGCGCCACGACGTGGCCGGTCTGGACGTCCATCACCACGGCCGCGCCCGAGTCGGCGTGCTTGCCCTGCGCGCGGGCCGACTTCACCGCGTCCTGCAGCGCCTTCTCCGCCGCGCCCTGCACGCCGGCGTCGATGCTGGTCACCAGGTTCCCGCCGGGGGTGGCGGGCTTGTCCTGCGCGGTGCCGGTGACGCGGCCCTGGCTGTCGACCAGGACCTTGCGGAAGCCGGGGACGCCGCGCAGGTCGGCGTCGTAGGTCGCCTCCAGGCCGTCCCGGCCGATCAGGTCGACGCCGCTGTAGCCGGTGACCTTGAGGCCCTTGCGCTTGTCCAGCTCCTCCTGGGTGATCGGCTGGAGGTAGCCGAGCGTCTGCGCGGCGTTCGCGCCCTCCGGCCGCGGGTAGTCCCGGACGGCCTGGACCTGCGCGGTCACGCCGGGGAAGTCCTCCTGGCGCTCCATGATCTGCAGCGCGCGCTTGGCGTCGACCTTGTCGTCCACCGGGATCGGCTGGTACGGCGAGCCCGGCCAGCACGGGCGCTTGATGCCGGGCCCGCACAGCCGGGTCTTCTTCGCCAGCGCGTCGTAGTCCGTGCCGAGCACGCCCGCGAGCCTGGTGAGGACGGTCCGGCCGCGGTCCTTCTGCCGCATCAGCGAGGTGCGGTCGACCGACACCACCAGCGCGGTGCGGTTGCGGACGAGGGTGCGGCCCCGGTCGTCCAGGATCATGCCCCGGACGGCCGGGACGACGATGTCGCGGGTCCGGTTGTCGGCGGCGACCTGCCGGTAGTGCCGGCCCTCCAGGACCTGCATCGTCCACAGCCGTCCCACCAGGACCAGCAGCAGCGCGCCGACCGTGACGTAGAGGACGATCAGCCTGAGATGGGTCCGGTTGGTCACAGCCGCGTCCGTCCCGACATCGCGCGGTACCGCCCCACCGGGACCGAGAACCGGTCGCGGTTGCGCTCGGGCCGGTCGTAGCGGCGGGTCGCGCGCAGCACGCACCAGACCACGAACGGGCTGGCGACCACGTCGTAGAGCACCTGCAGCGGCACCATCCGGGCCACGATCGTCCAGGACGCGCGCGGGTCGCCGAGCAGCATGCCGATCGCGGCGTAGGCGACGGTGCCGAGCAGCGCGCCCGCGGCGACCGCGAAGAACGGCACCATCGACTGCCGGTCCATCTCGGCGGCGGCCACCCCGCAGACGTAGCCGATGAGGCAGTAGACCAGCGCGTACCGGCCGATGGTGTGGTCGGCGGGCGGCACGATGTCGGCGGCGAGCCCGGCGCAGAACCCGGCGACGCAGCCGGTCAGCGACCCCGACACGAGGGCGAGCGCGACCACGCTGAGGAGGAGCAGGTCCGGGGTGACGCCGCCGGGCAGCGGCAGCCGGTTGGCCACCGAGACCTGGAGCACCAGCGCCACCACGACGACGACCGCGGAGATCACGCGCCGTCCGGTGGGCGACGCCTCCGGAGCGTTCAGCATGTCAGGCTCCCTTGGACGGCTTGCACGGCTTGCACGGACGGCTCAGTGGGACGACGGCTCGGCGGACGGCCTCGTGCCGCTCTCGCTCCGCGGACCCGGCGGCGACGAGGACGCGGACGGCCCCGGCGCGGACGGCGTGGGCGGTGCGGACGGCTTGGGCGACGGCGGGAGGACCGCGTCGCGCGGGTCGGTCTTCGGCGGCGCGACCACCACGGCCACCACGTCCAGGCCGGTGAAGTGGACGAACGGCTGGATGTAGGCGGTGCGGGTCAGGCCGCCGGCCGGCGCGTCGATGCGTTCGACCGTTCCCACGGGAACGCCGGGAACGTAGGGCCGCTCGCCCTGGGAGCCGAGCGTGACCAGCCGCTGCCCCGGCCGGAGCGGCGCGTTCGCGTCGAGCAGCTGGAACCGCATCGGGGTGCGTCCGCCGCCGCCGAGGCCGCGGCGGCCCCGGCCCTGCACGAAGCCGATCTCCTTGGAGTCCTCCAGCCGGGCGCCGACCGAGGAGTTCACGTCGGTCGCCAGCAGCACGGTCGCGGTCGCCGGGCCGACCCGGGTGACCCGTCCGACCAGGCCGTCCGCGCTCATCACGGTCATGTCGGAGCGGATCCCGGCGCCCGAGCCCGCGTCGATGGTGACGGTGTCCTCCAGGCCCTGGCCCACGGAGATCACGTTCGCCGCGACGATCTTGTAGCCGCCGAGCCCGGCCGCGCCGAGCAGCCGGTCGAGCTGCGCCGACTTGCCCTGGTCGATCCGGGTGCTGCGCAACTGGTCGCGCAGCCGCTGGTTCTCGCGCTGCAGCCGGTCGGCGCGGCGGCGCGCGCCGGGCGCGTCGGTGACCGCGTCGACGGCGTTGCCCACCGGCC
>NZ_JBFAOF010000317.1:0-7312 GCF_040675125.1 Spirillospora sp. NPDC049652
GGCGGGGGCGGGTCGGCGTGCGGCGGCCGGACGGGCTCGGGATCGTCGGGCGGGCCGGAGTGGTCGCGTGGGCCGAATCTCACGGTCACGATCCTGTGCAGAGAACAAGATCGTCGGCAAGCGCTGAGCTGATCATCTTCTCCTCGGACGGGCGCCGGCGCGGTCCGCGACGGCGGCGGTTCACGATGGACCGAAAAGCGCGGCGCAGAGGTGTTCGAGACGGTCGGGTCCGTCGTCGGCGGCGAGGACGGTCAGGACGGCGGGGGCGTCGCCCGCCGGGTCGTCCAGCCGCAGCCGGATCGACACCTCCCGGCGCATGGGCTCGTCGATGCCCTGAGCGGCCCCGACGTCCTGGAGACCGACGGAGACGACCTCGGGGAGATCGACGAAGACGGGGAGTTCGTCCGCCGAGAGCCGCTCGATCCACAGGTCGAGGAGGCGGCGGGCCAGGCCGTTCAGCAGGCGTCCCCACGGTTCGACCAGCGGCGGGGGGACGTTCTCGGTCTGGAGTTCCGGCAGCCCGAAGCGGGCGAGGCCGTTGGTCGTGAACCAGAAGCCGTGCGGGCCCCCGGTGTGCGGGAGCAGGATCCAGTCGGTGAGCCGGATGGTCCCGTCCGGTCCGGGGAGGGACCGTTCCAGCCGCTCCCGGCTGAGGACCTGCGGCGTGAAGCCGTCCACGACCGGCATGCTCAGGGCCGTCCCGACGGCCCCGGCGACGGCGCGTGCCGCCCATTCGTGCGCCGGTGGCCAGCCGGGCCGGTAGGCCGCGCGGACGGCGAGCAGGTGGGACGCGGCGGACACCGCTCCGAGCTCGGCCCGGGACGCGCCGTAGGCGGCCAGCAGGTCCATCGGAAGCGGCGGGAACTCGACGGCCGGACGCATGTCCAGGGTGAGCAGCGGACTGGCCAGCATCCCGAGGACCAGATCGCGCAGCGGCGGCCGGACCAGCCGTCCCACCTGGTCACGGGCCAGTTCGCGAGGATCGGCGGGCGGCGCGGCGAGCGCCACGGCATAGGTCGCGTGCAGGTTCTCCGGAACCGGCAGCGTCAAGCTCTCTCCCAAATCGCCCACTCCCCGACGACCCGGCGCCCCCGGCCCTTCGGAGCCCGGCGTCCGCCCGATCGACACTACAGATCAGACGAGAAGGGCACCGAAAACCGATCTATCGCAAAAGCGACAATTTCCTACCGAGCTCCCCCACCGCCCCTCCGCACCCACCCCGAGCACGCCACACCCAGAAGGCCCGCCACCCCCACCAGCCCACACCGCAGCCCCAGCCCCCTCCCCCCGCGCCCCTCCCCGGTCCCACATCCGCCCACCCCCTTCGTCCGCGCCCACCCCCCTTCGCAGACCCGGCCGAAGAGCGGCCGGTGTGCGCGATCGGCCAGGTCGGCTACGCCTCCCGACGCGACCCACCCGGGGGACGGCAGCGGCGCGGGGTGGATCAGTGAAGCCGCATACTGGGTGAGTACTCACTCGACGTGGGTGGGCATTCACTCACCCGCAGATGTAAGCGTTCACTCACCCGCGCCTGACGTGCGGCGGAGTCCGGCAGCGACCGGAAGCCCGCCGGCGAGGTCGTCAGCCTGAAGCGGCCCGGCAGGACGGGTGCGCCGGATCAGAGAGGACCCCGCCGTGCCGTCCACCACCGAGACGACGCGCGACCGCATCCTGGCCGCCGCCACCGACGTGATCAAGCGCCGTGGCGTCGTCGCCGCGACCACCAAGGAGATCGCCCGCGCGGCCGGGGTGTCCGAGGGCAGCCTCTACAACCACTTCGAGAACAAGACGGCGCTCTTCGGAGCGGTCCTCGGCGAGGTGACGGCCACCGCCCGGACGGCCGTCATGACCCTGATCGGCTCGGCGGGCGAGGCGACCGTCCACGAGAACCTGACAAATCTCGCGTCCGAAATGGTCCGCTTCTACGCCGAGCTGCTCCCGATGACCGGCCCCGTCCTGGCCGATCCCGAACTCATCGCCTGGTTGCGCACGAACACGCAGCCTTCCGGCATGCCCCAGGGCCAGAACGATCAACAGGAGAACGGGGCGCGCACGGGCGGGCTGGGCGCAGGGGCCCTGGCGGGTCCGGTGCTGGGCGTCGCCGGGGTGGCCGCCTACATCGAAGCCGAGCAGCGCCACGGCCGCGTCAAGGAGGGCGCTCCCGCCGCTCACCTGGCCGGGGCCCTGCTCGGAGGCTGCCAGATGCACGCTTTCCTGACGCGGCTGGCCGGGGCGGAGGCCGTGACGGCGGGGGCGCGGCTGCCGGAGACCCCCGACGAGTACGCGACCGGCCTCGTGGACGCCGTGATGACGGGACATCTCACCGAATCGTGATCGGGCGGCCACCCTGCGGATACGAATCCGTGGGAAATGGCTTGCACATGCCCGCACCGCTCTATACCGTGCACCGGGCGTGGATCGGGACAGTTGGCCGCGAATTGTGACTGACGCCACGCAACCTTTTGGACCGTCCCAAGCGTCTTACCTAGTGAGAACGCCACCGAAGAGTGGATGGCTCGACCGGCCAAAGCCCGCGACGTCCCGCCCGACCGGGGTCGCCCTGGCACCGCCGATCCGGCCGCCCTCCTCCCTCGGCCCACCCTCCATGCGAGGCCGAGACCCCGCCCGGCGCGTCCCCTCATCCCTTCTCGGGAGAAGCCGCGTGCGCGCACGAGCCCCTGGCTCGTCCGCGCGCCACGTCCGCGAGGCCGCGCCGAACCGGCCGGGACGGTGGCCCGTACCAGTGAGAGACGAGGGGCGGCACCGTCCGCCCGAACCCGGCGCGCCGACCGCGCGCCCGCCACGGCCTACCCGGCCCACAACCCTCGGGGGGAGCGACGATGACCGCTGCGACCATGGCCGTCCGACCGCAGGACGAGACCGCCCGCCACGACGTCGACCGCTACGAGCGCGACGTGCTTCCGCTCGCCGACCCGCTCTACGCCAGCGCCGTCCGGATGACCCGCAACAGCGCCGACGCCGAGGACCTCGTCCAGGAGACGCTCGCCAAGGCCTACGTGAACTTCCACCAGTTCCAGGAGGGCACGAACCTCAAGGCCTGGCTGCACCGCATCCTGACCAACAACTTCATCAACACCTACCGCAAGAAGCAGCGCGAGCCGCAGCGCGCGGGCTCGGAGGAGCTGGAGGAGTGGCAGATCGCCCAGGCCGAGGCGCACTCGACCGGCTTCCGGTCCGCCGAGTCCGAGGCCCTGGACCGGATCCCGGACCAGCGGGTCGTCAGCGCCCTGCGCTCCCTGCCGCAGGACTTCCGGGACGCCGTCTACCTCGCGGACATCGAGGGCTACGCCTACAAGGAGATCGCGGCGATGATGGGCACCCCCATCGGCACCGTGATGTCCCGCCTGCACCGCGGGCGCAAGCAGCTGCGTGAGTCCCTCGCCGACCACCCGGCCCGCGTCACGCACGAGCTCGCCGCCTGAGCGAGCTCACCGCCTAGCGGACGGAGTCCTCGGCTTCGACGTCCGAGGCCTTTCGACCACTGACCATCACCAGCCAGAGTGCGGCCTACGAAGGCCGCACTCTGGCTTTTTAACTCCCGCGCACCCTCCGCCAAGCCGGCTCTTCGAATCGCCGGTCACCAAGACCACTCACCCCAGCGGCCCGTCCGCCAAGACAGCGTGGCGGCGTCCGCAGGGCGGAATCTCGCTTCGATGGATCCCGCCGATACGCCACACACTCCGTAACGTTATGGATACGGTGGGCGATGATTCGGCTGCGATCGTAGGGAGTACCGATGAAGCGCCTGGTCACTGGGGTTCTCGTGGGAGCGCTCGCCGTCGTGGCGACCGCGGCACCCGCGGCAGGGGCGGCCCCCGGAAGAGGCGGGTCCGCCGGGAGAAGTGGGCTCACCCGGGAGACGGTCCTGCGGCTCACACTGACCTATCCGTCGCGCAACACTTCCGGGACGCGCATGGTCACGCTGAAGTGCGATCCCCCCGGCGGGAACCACCCGGCGGCGGAGCAGGCGTGCAAGGATCTGGCGGCGCACCACGGCGCGTTCGACCACCGGCCCGACCGGAACCAGGTCTGCCCCATGATCTACCAGCCGGTCGTCGCCCAGGCCACCGGACGCTGGCAGGGCCGGTACACGCGGTTCCGCAAGCAGTACGGGAACGACTGCATCATGCGCTCGCGCACCGGGTCCGTCTTCTCCTTCTGAGCCTTCCCCCGGCGGCCCGGAAGATCTGTTCCGGGCCGTCGGCATACCCCGCCCCACCGTGGGTAGGGCGCGCCGGTAAAGGGGCCCTGCTGCGCGAACGGAGGTACGGGCGATGTCGCCTCGAGCCCCCCGGGTGAGAGATGTGATGACCAGGCGGCCGCGCTCGCTCCCCCGGGAATCCACCCTGCACGAGGCCGCCCGGCTGATGCGCGACGAGGGGATCGGCGACGTGCTGGTCACCGCCGCGGGACGGCTCTGCGGCATGGTCACCGACCGCGACATCGTCGTCCGGGCCGTGGCCGAGGACTGGGACGCCAGGATCACCTCCCTCGGCGAGGTCTGCACCGCCGACCTGGCGACCGTCCGCCCGGACGACGACGCCGCCACCGCCGCCCGCCTCATGCGGGAACGCGCCGTCCGGCGGCTTCCGGTGGTGGACGAGAAGCGGCGGCCCGTCGGGATCATCTCGCTCGGGGACCTCGCCGACTGCGACACGCTGTCCGCGCCCACCCTCGAAGAGATCTGGAGGGCGCCTCCCAACCTGTAGCCGGGATTGGTTCACCGACCCGATGAGGGGATACCGTCGGGAGGGTGCCGCCTGCCACCGTCCTGACCGACCGCCTCGCCGTGGAGATCGCCCGCCTCGGCGTCGTGGGCGAGTCCTCCGACGTCGGGACGCTGTCCCGCGTCTCCGACCTCGCCTCCCAGGCGGTTCCCGGGTGCGCCGGGGCGTCCGCCGTCCGCTGGGCCATGCCCGGCGAGGGGGCCACCGCCGAGGTGGCCGAGCCGCTCGCCTACGCGGCCAGCCATCCCGAGCTGGCCGAGATCACCGACCGCCAGCTCGCCCGCGGCAAGGGGCCCGTGTTCGAGGTCGTCGCGACCCGCCGGCCGCTCACCGCCGACGACGTGCTCGCCGAGGCCCGCTGGTCGGAGACCACGTCCGACATGCTGAGGCGCGGGATCCGCTGCTTCACCACCACCCCGCACGTCAACCCGCCGGTGCTGGTGACGCTCACCCTCTACGGCGTGACGCCGGGCAGCCTCGACCCCGACCACGCGCTGGCGTCCCTGCTCGCCGCGCAGAGCAGCGCGGCCGTGTCGAACACCCTCCAGTACGACCAGGTCAACCGGACGGCCACCCAGCTCAAGGAGGCCGTGGAGTCCCGCGCCATCGTCGACCAGGCCAAGGGCATCCTGATGCACGCCCTCGGCTGCGACGCCGACCAGGCGTTCGCCGAGATGCGCCGCATCTCGCAGACCCGGCACCTCAAGCTCACCGCCCTCGCGCAGCGCATCGTCGGCGGCCGAGGCGTGAACTGACCCGCCGAAACCGACCCGCCACCCTCCCTTCCTCCCGAGCCGCCGCCTTCGTGACCGTCCCTCCCTTCCTCCCGAGCCGCGCTCAGGAGGCGCCTGGCGCTGGAGGACATGACCGGCCGGGCCCGGACTCGCCCGGCACCCAAACGCCACTCAGTGGCCCCAGGGGACGCGCGTAGCCGTCATCCAGGACGGCCCGGAGGACTCAACATGGCCAGGGGCCTGATCAGAGGGCCGATCGGGGGCGGCGACGGTCGGCGAGAACAGGGGTTTGGCGGGCGCGTGGTGTGGAAACTCCACCGGGCCGTCCACCCGCCGGGGACCGCCCCCGTGCACACCGGACGGCGAGGAGCGGTCGCAGGGATGGCAGAGGCGCGTACGTGCATCTCTCCTGGGCGATTTGTGGTGTGTTGGGCGTCTCAGCCGCCGGACCGTCACCCGTCCCGGTTCGTCCGGACCGGCGCTCGGGCCCGGGCGCACGGGTGGCGCGACCGGGCGGGGGTACGCAGGCAGAGAGGCGGATTCGGTGGCGGACGGCCGGGCGGCGTGGGTGAATTGGGATGGCGTGGCGGGCCGGGGCATGTTCGAGGGCGGCGGGTTCTTCTTCGTACACGGCGGACCATTCCGGGAATAGGCTGCGAAGGTCGGCCGGCGGTCGTGCCGGCGGTCGGCCGGTCGGCGGACCGATCTCCGCGTGCGTGGTGAAAGACAGGGAGGGGCGGGATGCCCGAGCAACTCGACCCCGAGAGCGTGCTGCGCGAGGTCGCCGGCCTGGAGGGCCGGATCGAGGAGCTGCGGCGTACCGCGGAGCTGCCGGACTCCGACGCGCGGGCGACGCTGGACGCGGCGCTGGTCGAACTGGAGCTGGCGGTCGCGGCGCTGCAGACGGTCGGCGGCGAGCAGACCGGCGCGGCCGGACGCGCCGCCGCGGCCGAGAACGAGCGGCGGGTCCTGAAGACCGTCTTCAACGACGCGCCCGTGCCGCTGTTCCTGCTCGACCGCGACACCGGGGTGCGGCGCGTGAACAAACACGCGGCCGACCTGCTCGGCACGTCCACCGGGTACGTCTCGGGCAAGCAGTTCACCGCGTTCTGCGACCTGGCGACGCGGGCGCCGCTGCGCTCGCAGCTCGCGGCCGTGATCCGCACCGGGCGGCGGTGCCGCGTCCCGATCCGGTTCCTCGGCCGGGAGCGTCCGGTGGACGCGGTGGTCACGCTGGCCCGGGTGTGGATCCGCGGCGAGCCCGACCCCATGGTGGTCGTGGTCGCCGGCCCCACCACCACGCCCCTCGGCGTCTCCCCCGCGACCGGGGTCGACGGCGCACGCGGCACGGCCTCCTCGCCCACCGGTCCCGGGAGCGCCACGCGGGACGCGACCGGCCCGGTCCTCCGGGACGCGGTGAACGTCGCCCCGGCGGCCGAGGCGACCGGAAGCACAGTGGACGGCACGGCGCCCGCTCCGGACGGAGCACCCAGAACGACTGACGCCGCGGCCACCGACGGCGTCCGGGTGGTGGAGTCCTCCGGCGACGAGGCCGTCGCGTCGCTGGTGCACCGGATGGACGTCCTCGGGGCCGTGACCGAGCTGCTCCTGGACGAGCCGGTGTTCAACGAGACCGTGGCGGTGCGGCGGTGCGCCCGGCTGCTCGCCGCGGAGCTGTCCGAATGGGTGATCATCGACCTGGTGCCGCAGCGGCAGCCGGACGGCGGCGGCCAGGCCGCGGCGCTGCGCAACGGCGACGCCGTCCCGCGCAGGCACGTGGTCATCGGGCCCGAGGACGAGTGGGCCGCGGAGGCGGCGCGCTGGCTCGCC
>NZ_JBFAOF010000318.1:0-7301 GCF_040675125.1 Spirillospora sp. NPDC049652
GCAGCGTGCTCAGCAGGTGCGCGATACGCTGGTCCGGCGCCGGGGCTAGCTTCGTCGTTCGCGTCCGGCGGCCAGGCGCAGTAGGGCCTCGGCGAGGTCGGGGCCGCCGGTGGGGTCGCGGGAGATGACCAGGATGGAGTCGTCGCCCGCGACGGTGCCGAGGATGGACGGCCATTCGGCGTGGTCGATGGCCGAGGCGAGGTACTGCGCCGCACCGGGCGGGGTGCGGACGATGACCAGGTTGGCCGACGCCTCCGCGGAGACCAGCAGTTCGGCGGCGAGCCGGGTGAGGCGGCCGTCGAAGGTCTCGGCGGTGCCGGTGGGGACGCGGCGGATGCGCTCCCCGCCCTCCCCCGGCACGGCGTAGATCAGGCTGCCGTCCTCGGCGCGCAGCTTCACCGCGCCGATCTCCACCAGGTCCCTCGACAGGGTGGCCTGGGTGACCTCCAGGCCGGCGTCCGCCAGCAGTTTGGCGAGTTCGCCCTGGGAGTGGACGGGGTGCCGGGACAGCAGTTCGATCACCCGGGCGTGCCGGGCGGCCTTGGTCATCGGTGTGGTCACGCAGTGTTCTCCAGTAGCCAGGTCAGCAGGGCCTTCTGGGCATGCAGACGGTTTTCGGCCTCGTCCCAGACCACGCTCTGTGGGCCGTCCAGGACGGCGGCGGAGATCTCCTTGCCGCGGTAGGCGGGCAGGCAGTGCAGCACGACCGCGCCGGGCGCGGCGCGCGTGAGCAGCGCCTCGTCCACAGAATACGGTTCGTAGCGGGCGGTGTCCTTCCCCTCCTGCCCCATGGAGACCCAGGTGTCGGTGGCGAGGACGTCGGTTCCGGCCGCGGCCTCGGCGGGGTCGGCGGTGACCAGGACCGACCCGCCGGTCGCGGCGGCGATCTCCTCGGCGCGGGCGACCACGTCGGGGTCGGGCGGGAGGGTCTCGGGGGCGGCGATCCGGACGTGCATGCCGGCGGTGGCGCAGCCGAGCAGGTAGGAGTGGGCCATGTTGTTCGCGCCGTCGCCGAAGTAGGCGAGGGTGAGGCCCGCGAGGCCGCCCTTGTGCTCCTGGACGGTCTGCAGGTCGGCGAGGACCTGGCAGGGGTGGAAGCGGTCGGTGAGGGCGTTGACGACGGGCACGGCCGTGCCGTCCGCCATCTCGTCGATGCGCTCCTGGGCGCCGGTGCGCCAGACGATCGCGGCGGCCTGCCGTTCGAGGACGCGGGCGCTGTCGGCGATGGACTCGCCGCGTCCCATCTGGCTGTCGCCGGTGTCGAGGACGAGGGGGTGGCCGCCGAGTTCGGCGATGCCGGCGCTGAACGACACGCGGGTCCGGGTGGACGGCTTGTCGAACAGCACCGCGACCGTCCGAGGCCCGGCGAGGGGCTTCCAGGCGAAGCGGTCCTTCTTCATGGCGGCGGCGAGGTCGAGGACCTGTGCCTGCTCGGCGGGCGTGAGGTCGTCGTCGCGTAGGAAGTGCCGGACGGTCACTGGGGGGTCTCCTGCGTCTGGGCGGCCTTGTCGAGGATGGCGGGCAGGGCGTCCACGAAGGACCTGGCCTGCGCGGCGGTGAGGGTGAGCGGCGGTGCGAGCCGGACGGCGTCCGGCCGCAGGGCGTTGACCAGGAACCCGGCGGCGCGGGCGGCGTCCTGGACGGCGGCCGAGGGCCCGGGGGCCAGGGCGAGGGCCTGCCACAGTCCGCGGCCGCGGACACCCCTGAGGAGGGGGTGGTCGATGGCGGCGATGCCGTCGGCGAGGAGCGCGCCGACCTCGGCGGCGTTGGCGAGCAGGCCGTCGCTCTCCAGGGTGGACAGGACGGCGAGGGCGGCGGCCGCGGCGACGGGGTTGCCGCCGAAGGTGCTGCCGTGGTCGCCCTTGGCGAAGATCTCGCCGTGCTCACCGAACGCGACGACCGCGCCGATCGGCAGGCCGCCGCCGAGGCCCTTGGCGAGGGTGAGGATGTCGGGGCGGGCGTCCTCGTGCTGGAAGGCGAACCAGGCTCCGGTCCGGCCGATCGCGGACTGGATCTCGTCGCCGACGTAGAGCGCGCCGGTCGCGGTGCAGATCGCGCGGGCGGCGGCGAGGTAGCCGGGCGGGGGCGGGACGACGCCGGCCTCGCCCTGGGTGGGTTCGAGGAAGACGGCGGCGCAGTCGGCGGTGACGGCGGCTTCGAGCGCCGCCGCGTCACCGTAGGGGACGAACCTGACGTCCAGGGCGAAGGGGCCGAACGGCTCGCGGATCGCCGCCTTGCCGGTGAGGGAGAGCGCGCCGAGGCTGCGGCCGTGGAAGCCGTCCTCGGTGGCGACGAAGTACGTCCTGCCGTGGGTCTTGCCGTACTTGATCGCGAGCTTCAGCGCGGCCTCGTTGGCCTCGGTGCCGCTGTTGGCGAGGAAGACCCGCCCGTCGCCGCCGAGCAGGTCGCGCAGCCTCTCGGCGAGCCGGACCTCCGGCTCGTTCAGGAACAGGTTGGAGGTGTGGGCGATCGTCGCGACCTGCTCGGCGACGGCCGTGACGATCGCGGGGTGGGCGTGGCCGAGCGAGGTGACGGCGATGCCGCCGACCAGGTCCAGGTAGGCGTTGCCGTCGGCGTCCCAGACGGTGCAGCCCTCACCGCGCGTGAGCGCGAGGGGCGGGACGCCGTAGTTGGGCATGAAGGCGGCCTCGTACCGCCTGGCCAGGTCGTCGTTGGCAGGGGTGGTCACGCGGGTTCTCCCTCCGGCCGGGCCGGTTCCTCGTCGGTCGGGACGGGGCCGCCCGGGTGGCCGGGTGTGACCATCGTGCCGATGCCCTCGTCGGTGAAGATCTCCAGCAGCAGCGCGTGCGGGACCCGTCCGTCCAGCACGTGGGCCTGCGGCACGCCGCCGCGCACGGCCGCGAGGCAGGCCTCCATCTTGGGGACCATGCCCGCCGACAGGTCCGGCAGCAGCGTCGCCAGCTCGTCGGTGGTGAGCCGGTCGATGACGTCGTCGGACGCCGGCCAGTCGGCGTACAGGCCCTCGACGTCGGTGAGGACGACCAGCTTGGCCGCGTCGAGCGCGACGGCGAGCGCGGCGGCCGCGGTGTCGGCGTTGACGTTGTAGACCTCGCCGCCGTCGCCGCGCGCGACGCTGGACACGACCGGGACGCGGCCGTCGTTCAGCAGCGCCTCGATCGCGCCGACCTCGACCTCGACGATCTCGCCGACCTGGCCGATGTCGACCTTCTCGCCGTCCACGACGGCGTGCTTGCGCTCGGCGGTGAACAGGTTGGCGTCCTCGCCGGACATCCCGACCGCGAACGCGCCGTGCCGGTTGATGAGCCCGACGACGTCCCGCTGCACCTGCCCGACCAGCACCATCCGGACGACCTCCATCGCCTCGGGGGTGGTGACGCGCAGCCCCGCGGTGAAGGTGGACTCGATGCCGTGCGCGTCGAGCGCGGCGTTGATCTGCGGGCCGCCGCCGTGCACGATGACCGGCCGCAGCCCGGCGTAGCGCAGGAAGACGACGTCCTCGGCGAACCGGTGGCGCAGCGCCTGGTCGGTCATGGCGTGGCCGCCGTACTTGATGACGACGGTCTTGCCGTGGAAGCGCTCCAGCCAGGGCAGCGCGTCGATCAGCGTGCTCGCCTTCGGCAGGACGGCCTCGCGCCGCCGCCGCATCCGCTCCCCGGAGATCAGCGCGCTCACGAGCTGTACGCCGAGTTCTCGTGGACGTAGTCGGCGGTGAGGTCGGTCGTCCAGACGGTCGCGCTGTGCGGGCCGGCGGACAGGTCGACGGTGATGGTGACGTCGCGGGGGCGCAGGTCCACCTTGTCGCGGTCGTCGCCGAACGAGCCGTTGCGGCAGACCCAGATGCCGTTGATCGCGACGTTCAGCTCGTCCGGCTCGAAGGCGGCGTCGGTGGTGCCGACCGCCGACAGCACCCGGCCCCAGTTGGGGTCCTCGCCGTGGATGGCGCACTTGAGCAGGTTGTTGCGGGCGACGGTGCGTCCGACGGTGACCGCGTCGGCCTCGCTGGCCGCGCCGACCACCTCGATCGCGATGGCCTTGGACGCGCCCTCGGCGTCCACCAGCAGCTGGCGGGTGAGGTCGGCGCACAGGTCGGCGAGCAGCTCGGTGAAGGCGTCCTCGGCGGGGGTGGCGCCCGACGCTCCGGACGCCATCAGCAGGACGGTGTCGTTGGTGGACATGCAGCCGTCGGCGTCGAGCCGGTCGAGGGTCGCGCCGGTGGCGGCGCGCAGCGCGCGGTCCAGGGCCTCGGCGGGCAGGTCGGCGTCGGTGGTGAGGACGCACAGCATGGTCGCCAGGGACGGGGCGAGCATGCCCGCGCCCTTGGCCATGCCGCCGATCATGTAGCCGTCGCCCTGCCGGAAGGCGATCTTGGCGACGGTGTCGGTGGTGCGGATCGCGTCGGCGGCGGCGAGCCCGCCGTCCCCGCGCGACAGTTCGGCGGCGGCGGCCTCGACGCCGGGCAGCAGCCGGTCCATGTCGAGGCGGGTGCCGATGAGGCCGGTGGAGCAGACCGCGACCTCGCCGGCCGAGTCGGCCAGCAGCTCGGCGACGCGCTCGGCGGTGGCGTGGGTGTCGGCGAAGCCGTCCGGGCCGGTGCAGGCGTTGGCGCCGGCGGAGTTAAGCACCACCGCGCGCAGCCGTCCGCCCTGGAGGACCTGCTCGGACCAGAGCACCGGGGCGGCCTTCACGCGGTTGCGGGTGAAGACCCCGGCCGCGGCGCGGGACGGGCCCTCGTTGACGACGAGGGCGACGTCGCGTCCGCCGTTCTGCTTGAGCCCGGCGCTGACGCCTGCGGCGCGGAAACCTTGGGGGGCGGTGACGCTCACGGGGCGACTCCGATCGTGGTGAGGCCGAGGGTTTCGGAAAGTCCGAGGGCGAGGTTGGCGCTCTGCACGGCGCCTCCGGCGGTGCCCTTGGTGAGGTTGTCGATGGCGGCGACGGCGACGATCCGCCCGGCGCGCTCGTCGAGGGCGACCTGGACGAGCGCGGTGTTCGCGCCGAGGGTCATGGCGGTGGCGGGCCACTGCCCGTCGGGCAGCAACTCCACGAAGGGCTCGCCGTCGTAGGCGGCGGCGTAGGCGTCGCGCAGCCGCGCCGCGGTGAGGCCGGGCCGGGCCTTGGCGCTGCAGGTGGCGAGGATGCCGCGGCTCATCGGCGCGAGGGTGGGGGTGAACGACACGGTGACCGGCTCGCCCGCGACGGCGGACAGGCTCTGCTCCATCTCGGGGGTGTGCCGGTGGACGCCGCCGACGCCGTAGGCGCTGACCGAGCCCATGACCTCGCTGCCGAGCAGGTGCGGCTTGAGGCCCCTGCCCGCGCCGGAGGCGCCGGAGGCGGCGACGACCACGACGTCCGGTTCGGCGACGCCGGCCGCCATGGCGGGGTACATCGCGAGCGCGACGGAGGTCGGGTAGCAGCCGGGGACGGCGATCCGCTTCGTCCGGCGGAGGAGGTCGCGCTGGCCGGGGAGTTCGGGGAGGCCGTACGGCCAGGTCCCGGCATGCGGGGAGCCGTAGAAGGACTCCCATTCGGCCGGGTCGTGCAGGCGGAAGTCGGCGCCGCAGTCGACCACGAGCGTCCCGTCGTCCAGCAGCCCCGCGAGGGAGCCGGACTCGCCGTGCGGGAGCGCGAAGAACACCACGTCGTGCCCGGCGAGGGCCGCGGGGGTGGTGGCGGCGAGCGTGCGGTCCGCCAGGGACCGCAGGTGCGGCTGGAGCTCGCCCAGTCGGCGGCCGGCGTTGGAGCCCGCCGTCACCGCCCCGATCTCGATTTCCGGATGTCCCGCCAGCACACGAAGGATCTCGCCGCCCGCGTACCCGCTGGCGCCGGCGACCGCCGCTCGGATTCCCATCTCTCACTGCCCTTCCGAAGCAATGAGCAAAAGTATGCACTGCAGTGGATGACTATTCAACACCGGTTCGGGAGGTCTCTCACACTTTGAGACGTTCATCCGGTTTCTTAGGCCACTAATAATTTGACGGCTAAAGGTAAGTCGGCTAACAATGTGGGCATGGACACCGAGAAGCTGGGGTTCGGAGACCTCAGCGCGCTGGGCCCCCCCGAGGAGTGGCCGATCGGCCGCCTGTTCGCCGCCGCGATGCGGCTCGGCGGCCCGGTCATGTGGAAGATCGTGGAGCGCCACGGGACGAGCCCCGCCGGGTTCTACCTGCTGCGCCTGCTCCGGGCCCACCCGGACGGGCTGCGCGCGGGCGAGGCCGCGCGCGGGCTCGGCGTCACCCCGGCCACGCTCACCTCGGTCGTCAACACGCTCGAACGCGACGGCTACGTCGAACGGAGCCGCCACCCGGACGACCGGCGCGCCGTCCTGCTGCACGCCACCGAGGCGGGCGCCGCCCTGCTCGCCGAGGTCGGCCCCGGCGTCGGCGCCGACATCCACGCGCTCTACGACGTGGTGCCGCCCGAGGACGAGCCGGCCGTCCGCCGCTTCCTGCTCACCATGATCAACCGGTTCGAGGAGTACTCGAAGGGAGACCGGGAGTGCTAGACCGACCCGCCGCGGAGCGACCGCCCGCGGATCCGCCCGTCGACGAGATCCGGGCCGCCGTCCGGACCGTCGACCTGCACAAGACCTACAAGGGCCCCGGCGGGGACGTCGAGGCCGTCCGCGGCATCGACCTGTCGATCGCGCACGGCGGGTTCTACGGCCTGCTCGGCCCGAACGGCGCCGGCAAGTCCACCACGATCGGGATGCTGACGTCGCTGGTCGTGCCGACCTCCGGGCGCGCGACCGTCTGCGGCTTCGACGTCGCCCGGGACCCGGTCGAGGTCAAGCGCCGCATCGGCATGGTGTCGCAGGGCAACACCCTGGACAACGAGCTGAACGCCTTCGAGAACCTGGAGTTCCGCGGCCGCTACTTCGGCCTGGCGGCGCGCGACGCCCGCCGCCGCGCCGACGAGCTGATGGAGATGTTCAACCTCTCCGACCGGCGCAAGGGCAAGCCGTTCGAGATGTCCGGCGGCCAGGCCAAGCGGCTGATGATCTGCCGCGCCCTGGTGCACCGGCCCGAGGTGCTGTTCCTGGACGAGCCGACCGCCGGCCTCGACCCGCAGACCCGCGTCAACCTGTGGGACGTGCTGCGCGAACTGCAGCACGGCGGCCAGACCATCCTGCTGACCACGCACTACATGGAGGAGGCCGAGGCGCTGTGCGAGCGCGTCGCGGTCATCGACCACGGCAGGGTCCTCGCCAGCGGCACCGTGGACGACCTCAAGGCGTCCGCCGGGGCCGACACGGTCATCACCGTGGCCTACGACGGGCCGGTGCCCGACGGCGTGGCCAAGCTCCGCGACCGCGACGGCGT
>NZ_JBFAOF010000319.1:0-7288 GCF_040675125.1 Spirillospora sp. NPDC049652
GCGGCGGCGGGCGTCCGGTCGATGACGGGGGCGATCTCGTCGAACGGGACGGCGAACATGTCGTGCAGGACGAACGCCAGCCGCTCGGCGGGGGACAGCGTCTCCAGGACGACCAGCAGCGCCAGCCCGACCGAGTCGGACAGGACGGCGGCCTCGGCCGGGTCCTCGGCCTCGGCGGGGGCGTCCGGTTCCTCGGGGAGGTCCGGTTCGTCCCAGGAGACCTCGCGGCGGGTCGTCCGGGCGCGGAGCATGTTCAGCGCGACCCGGCCGACGATCGTGGTCAGCCAGCCGCCGAGGTTGTCCACGCCGTCAGTGCCGGCGCGGCTCACCCGCAGCCACGCCTCCTGGACGGCGTCGTCGGCCTCGGAGTCCGAGCCGAGCACGCGGTACGCGACCGCGTGCAGGTGGGCGCGGTGCTCCTCGAACCGCGCGGCCAGCGACTCCTCGCCCTTCACATGCGCCTCCCGATCGGTGCCCCTCCCCATCCCTGACCCGCGGGACGGGCCGGATGTGACCGTCAGAGGCCGAGATCCTTGAGGCGCTCGGGGTCGGCGATGATGTCCATGGTCGTGATGCGGCCGTTGACGACGGTGAGCGCCATCAGCGACTGGGCGCTGCCGCCGGCCATGTTGAGCGCGCCGATGCCGCCGTTGACGATGACCGTCTCGATCTCCACGGCGATCCGGCGGAACATGAGCGCCTGGCCCGCGATCTTCCGCGCGCCGCGGACGACGCGCAGCGCGCCGCCGGAGCCCGAGTCCACGCGCAGCACGACGTCCGGGTCGAGGATCGCGACCAGGGCCTCCAGGTCGCCCTCGCGGGCGGCGGTGAGGAACGCCTCGACGGCCTGGCGCTGCCGGTCGAGGTCCGGGTCGGCGGCGGGCGCGGACTCCTTGACGCGGCGGCGGGCGCGGCTGGCGAGCTGCCGGGTCGCGGCGGGCGTCTTGTCGATGACGGGGGCGATCTCGTCGAACGGGACGGCGAACATGTCGTGCAGGACGAAGGCCAGCCGCTCGGCCGGGGCGAGCGTCTCCATGACGACCATCAGCGCGATCCCGACCTGGTCGGCGACCAGGACCTCCTGCTCGGGGTCGTGCGACACGATCGGGTCGGGCAGCCGCTCGTCGCCGAGCTCCTCGCGCCGGGCCTTGCGGGCGCGGAGCATGTCCAGGCAGACGCGGCCGACGACGGTGGTCAGCCAGCCGGGCAGGTTCTCGACGCCGGACACGTCGGTCCGGCTGAGCCGGAACCACGTGTCCTGGACGGCGTCCTCGGCCTCGCTGAGCGAGCCGAGCATGCGGTAGGCGACCGCGCGCAGGTGGGCGCGCTGCTCCTCGAACCGCGCGGCCAGCGAATCGTCCGGGTTCACCTGACTCACCCTCCCACACCGGGTTCCGCGGACGGGACGGACCGCACGATAGGCGATCAAGACGGACGTGCCGGAACGCCCCGGTTCAGCGGCCCCGCGGGGGGTCCTCCTCCAGGGCGAAGAGTTTTCCCAGGACGGGCCGGGCGGCGGCCTCGGGGTCGGTGCCGACCTCCGGGGGGAGGGCCCCGCTCAGCCACAGTCCGGCGAAGCCGTGGGCGATGGACCAGGCGGCGAGGACGGAGTCGGGTCCGGAGGACAGCGGCCGGACGGCCCCGCCGAGCAGCTCGCCCGCGCGGTCGCGGGCGGCGGCGAGCTCCGGGTCGTCCAGCCGGTAGAGCTCGGGGCGGAACATCACCTCGAAGTAGGCGCGGTGCCGCACGGCGAACCGGACGTAGGCGACGCCGAGGTCGAGCAGGTCGTCGCCGGCGGCGGTGAGGGCGTCGCCGAGCAGGCCGAAGCCCTCGGCGGCGAGGGCCGTCAGCAGGCCGGTCTTGTCGCCGAAGTGGTGCGCGGGCGCGGCGTGCGAGACCCCGGCGCGGCGGGCCAGTTCGCGCAGGCTCCAGCCGGACGGCCCGGACTCCTCGATCGCGGCGACGGCGGCGTCCATGACGGCGCGGCGCAGGTTGCCGTGGTGGTAGCTCGAACTCACGGGACCAGCCTAGGCCAGCGGCGGCGCGAACTTGCCATTGACAAGTTCAGGCCGGGCGGGGGAAACTAGGCAATGTCAAGATAATCGTCGAGCCGACGGAGGGGCGCCATGCCCACGTTGCCCTGGATCACCCCGGAGACGCCGGACCCGGACGGGAAGGCGCTGGTCATGGCGTCGCGGCTGGAGGTGCGGTCGCTGCGCCACGTCCCCGGCTTCTTCCGGGCGTCGATGGCGCTGCTGCGGCAGGCGCGGCGCTCGCCCGGGGCGCTGGGGCTCTCGCTGCGCGCCGAACCGCTGCGGCGGACGTTCTGGACGGTCTCGGCCTGGACGGACCAGGAGGCGGTGAACGCCTACGCGTCGGCCGAGCCGCACCGGTCGGCGATGCGCGCCAAGCGCAAGGTCATGCGGGAGTCGACGTTCGTGTTCTGGAACGTCCCGGCGTCCGACCTCCCGATCACCTGGGACGAGGTCGAACGCCGGATCGCCGAAAAGCGGGGTGAGAGTGGGGAAAGGGCCGGGAATCAGCCCAGCCGGTAGCACCGGGTCGCGTTCTCCACGAACAGTTTGCGCCGCTCATCAGCGGAAAGATCCGACGTGACGTCCTGATAGGCGGCCATCAGTTCGGCATAGCTGCCGGAAAGGCCGTCCACCGGGAAATTGCTGCCGAAGAAGCAGCGGTCGATTCCGAAAAGGTCGAGGCAGGTCTCGACATAGGGGCGCAGGGCGGCGGCGTCCAGCCGGCCGAGCGGCATTCCCAGACCGGAGATCTTGCAGTCCACGCGGGGGAGCGCGGCGAGCTTGGCCAGGCCGCGCCGCCAGTCGATGAACCCCTCCGGATCGCCCGTCTCGGGCCAGCCCGCGTGCTCCAGGACCACCCGCACGTCCGGGGCCTTGGCCAGTGCCGCCAGGTAGGCGTCCACCTCGGGCGCGCGGATCACCTGGTCGAAGAGCAGGCCGCGTTCTCCCAGCTCACGCAGGAGGACGGCCGCCGTGTCGCCGTCCGGTGACAGGCCCGCGAACACCCGGACGCCGCGGAACAGCGGGCTGCGCGCCTGCTCGTCGAGCTGCGCCTCGACGACCGGCGGCGAGACGTCCGGGTCGACCGATCCGATGATGGCCGATGGACGGTCCGGGGCGTCCATCGCGTCCAGCCAGCGCGTCTCGTCCAGGAACGCGCCGGGGACGGTCGTCGCCGACACGTGCACGGTGCCGAGGACGCGGACCCCGGCGGCCGCCGCGTCCTCGCGGTAGCGCGCGGGCGGGTAGTCGCGCGGCACCTCCGGTAGCGTCGCGTGAAGCATCGGATACCAGTCGTGCACGCTGGACTGCCAATGATGGACATGGGCGTCCACGAACTCCAGAACGGTCACCAAAGACCCCTTTCGGCTGTGGTTGGACATCTTGGCCGAAAAAGGGGTAGGAGGTCGATCCCCGTGTTAGGCGGACAAAGCCGTCAACATTCCGTCGAGCAGGGCGAGCTGCCGCTCCTCCGGATAACGGTCCGGATCGAACAGGGCCTGCACGGCCAGTCCGTGCGCGAACGCCACCAGCGTCGTCGTGATGTCGTCGAGATCGGCGTCCGGCGCGATCTCCCCCAGGTCGCGGGCCTGCTCGACGTACGGGCGAAGCCGCTGCGTGCGGATCCGCTCGTACCGGCCGGTCTCCCGGGCGCCGAGGTCGGCGTCCGCGAGCGCCGCGTCCCATGAGCTGACCCAGACCCGGTTCATCACGACCGCCACGGCCGAGATCGGCAGCACGTCGGCCAGCAGCTCGCGCACCGCCGCCAGGCCGCGCCCGGACGGGACCAGCCGGCCCGCGAGCGTCCGCTCCTCGGCGATGTCGAGCGCGTGCGCGACCAGCGCCTTCTTGTTCGGGAAGTAGTGCGTCAGCAGGCCCGTGGACGAGCCCATCTCGGCGGCGACCGCGCGCAGGGTCAGGCCGTCGAAGCCGTGCGCGGCCAGCACCCGCCACACCGCCTCCGACACGTCGCGGCGCCGGGCGTCGTGGTCTCCCTTGGCGGGCACGGTTATCGGTTTCCTCCCGGTCGGCGGTGCGGGCTAGGGTGCGTAACAAACGTTCGGTACGCACATTACAGGAGGTCGGGATGCTGTCCCTGAAACTGGCCGAGGGAGCCGAGCTGCGTGCGCTGGAGCCGTGGCAGGCGGCCGAGTTCTACGCGCAGGTGGAGAAGGTCCGCGACGACATCCGCCCCTACATCCCGTTCGCCGCCAGGCTCTTCGACGAGGACGCCGCCCGCGCGTACCTCCAGGACTTCGCGGTCGCGCAGGCCGCCGACGGCGCGCGCATCTACGGCATCTGGGTGGACGGCGTGCTCAGCGGCGGGACCCTCTTCCGGATCTTCGACACCAAGCAGCACGTCTGCGAGGTCGGCGTGTGGCTCGACCCGGACGTGCGCGGACGCGGCCTGATCACGAAGGCCGTCGGAGCGATGATCGACTGGGCGGTCGGTGAGCGCGGCATGCTGCGCGTGGAGTGGTGCTGCGAGCCGTCGAACGAGGCGAGCATCGCGACGGCGAAGCGGATCGGCTTCACCTACGAGGGCACCATCCGGCAGGGCTTCAACTTCGACGGGCGGCAGCGCGACTACCAGATGTGGTCCGTCCTCGCCGACGAGTGGCGGGCCAAGGGCTGATCGTCGGGCCGGTTCACACCGTGTGGCACGTTCCAGCGGCCCCTGCCGAGCGGCATCGCCGCCGAAAAAGGTGGCCGTTGTCCGGGTCTGTCCCGCTAGGCTAAGCGACATTCTTCGTTTAGTCCTTACAGGAGGGCCCGCCGCGTGGGGATCGAGCATGTCGTCATGCTGCTGGCGGCCGCGGTGGGCGCGGGCTGGGTGGACGCGGTCGTCGGCGGCGGCGGGCTGATCCAGCTCCCCGCCCTGCTGCTGCTCAACCCCGGGCAGCCGGTCGCCACCGCCCTCGCCACCAACAAGGTCGCCTCGATCGCCGGGACGACCAGCGCCGCCTACGCCTACCTGCGCCGCACCAAGGTCGACCGGACCGTCGCGGCCGCCGGCGCGGGCCTGGCGGTCGCCGGGTCGGCGGCGGGCGCGCTGTGCGCCTCGGTGATCTCCTCGGAGGTGTTCAAGCCGGTCATCATGGTCGTCCTGCTCGCGGTCGCGGCGGTCGTGGTGCTCCGCCCGAGCCTCGGCCGCGAGCCGAAGCTCGTGCTGCGCACCCGCCGCCGGGTCGCCGCCGCGATCCTGGTCCCCGGCCTCGCCATCGCCTTCTACGACGGCATCCTCGGCCCCGGCACCGGGACGTTCCTGGTCGTGGTGTTCACCGCCCTGCTCGGCGTCGACTTCGTGCACGCGTCCGCGCACGCGAAGATCATCAACGTCAGCACCAACTTCGGCGCCCTGCTGGTCTTCGCCGTCCAGGGGCACGTCCTGTGGGCGCTCGGCCTCGGCATGGCGGTGGCGAACGCGACCGGCGCGCAGCTCGGCGCGCGCACGGCGATCCGGCGAGGGTCGGGGTTCGTCCGGGTCGTCCTGCTGGTCGTGGTGGCGCTGCTGGTCGCCAAGCTCGGCTACGAGCAGTTCATCGCCTAGCCCCCACGCCCCGGGCGCTGAGGCCCCGCGCGTCGAGCGGGGGCGGCTCAGCCCGCGTACGGGACGGGCAGCGGCTTCTCCAGCGCCGACAGGCTCAGGATGACCAGCGAGGACGTCCAGCCGAGCGGCGCGACGGCGGCGGGCCGCCCGTACTCGTCCACCTTCTCGGGCAGCGCGCCCAGCGAGGTGCGGTGCGCCGACAGCCAGTCCAGCCGGGCCATCGCCTCGTCCGGCCGGCCCGCCGCCGCGGCCGACAGCGTGAACAGCGCCATCTCCGGCGTCCAGGCGACCTTGGCGTTGCCCGACCAGCGCTCGCCCGGCAGCACGCCGCCGTTCGGCAGCGCGAGCTTGCCGGCGGCGGTCCGGACGGCGTCGGTCACGTCCGGGTCGGCCGGGCCGAACGGCGGGCTGAGGAAGGTGACCGAGGTGTCCATGAGGCCGCCACGGACGGGGGAGCGCGGGTAGCCGAGCGGCGCGAACCTCGCCGCGACCCCGTTCTCCACCCGGTTCGCCGCCGTCCGGTACCGGTTCGCCCGGTCGGGGTGGCCGAGGTCGCGGGCGAGCGCGGCGGCGGACCGCAGCCCGGCCAGCACCGGCCCGACGACGCCGAGCGTGGCGCGCCGCGGGTCCTGCTCGGACGAGGCGGGCCGCTCCCAGTAGTCCGAGGACGGCGGCGGGAGCCCGTCCGAGCGCAGCGACGCGGCCAGCCGGTCGGCCGCGCGGCGCACCATCGGCCACAGTTCGGGCAGGTCGGCGGCGGCTTGGGCGTTCTCGGTGTGGAAGAACCAGGCGGCCCACAGCACCCAGCCGAGCGAGTCGAGCTGCGCGTGCCGCCCGTCCGCGACCGGGCTGCCGTCGGGGTTGTAGCGGGCGGCCCACATCCCGGTGGAGGTCTGGACGCGGGCGAGGAACCGCAGGATCCGCCGGGCCTCGGCCGGATGGTCGGTCACGGTGAACGCCGCGGCGGCGAACGCCGAGTCGCGCGGCCAGGAGTACTCCCACGCCCCGTACCAGGACGCCAGCGACGCCCCGTTCGGCCTGGTCAGGAGCCGCAGGTCCTGGAGGGCGCGGGCGGCCATGTCCCGGTACCCGTCCGCCTTGACGGTGGCGGCCCCGACGGTGAGCGGCTCGGGCCCGCCGTCCTCGCGCTCCGGTCCGTCCGTGGAGCCGGTGGTGGGCGTGGGGCTCGGGGTGATCTTCGGCTTGGCCTTGCCGGGCTTCCCGGCGGCGGGCGGACGCGTCGGGGCCCCGGTCGTCGGCACCTGCGCCCCGGTCGCCCTCGGCCGGACCGGCGTGCACCCCTTCGCGGTGACCGTGTCGCCGGCGGGCTCCCGGACGGACGGCTGCCTGCCGCTGCCGCCGGGCCGTCCCTCGTCGTCCCCGGGGGCCTGGAGGACGTCGTCCGCGCGCGGCACCCGGTTCTTCCCGCTTTGCGGACAGGGCACGAGCCAGGGAATCAGCCGGCCCGGAACCGTCCCCCGGGCGAGCCAGGTCTGGTCACCCCGGACGGCCTCGGCGACGCGCGGATCGGACCCCGGGACCGTGACGGCCTCCTCGCCGCCGGTCGGGACGAGCCGGATCCGCCCGTCCGCGAGCCGCACCACCGACGAGTCGGGGAGGTAGCGCGCGCCGCGGGCCTCCGAGGGCGGCAGCGGGTCGCCCGCGAAGGGCCAGCCGCCCCGGCCTGGTCGGCGGGGGCGGC
>NZ_JBFAOF010000320.1:0-7269 GCF_040675125.1 Spirillospora sp. NPDC049652
CTCGCGGGCGCGGCCGGAGGACGCACGGCGCCTCCACCCGGCGCGGCCGGACGCTCCACGTCCGTCCGCGTGCCGGTCACCGCGTCGGTTGATACCACCTCACCTGGCACCCAGCCTCCTCGAAGCCGTGCGGGCGCGATCTCCTCGGGCCGCCGGGCGGGCGCGCCCGGTTCCCGCCGGTCGCTGATTCGGCCAGTGTATCCGGCCCCCTTTTCGCACCCGGCCGAATCCACGATCTCGGGTGCGTGATCAGTAGAACATTCTTCAGGGACGGTACATTCCACACGTTCCGGGAGGGTTCTACTCTCAGACGGTCACCAGGGCGTGCACGTCCAGACCGTCCAGCTTGTCACGGCCGTTGAGGAACGACAGTTCCATCAGGACGGAAAGCCCGACCACCTCGCCGCCGCCCCGGCGGACCAGCTCGGCCGCCGCGCGCGCGGTGCCGCCGGTCGCCAGCACGTCGTCCACGATCAGCACCCGGTCGCCGGGCTCGAACGCGTCGGTGTGCATCTCGATCGTCTCGGTGCCGTACTCGAGCTCATAGTTCTGCTCGTAGGTCGCCGCGGGCAGCTTGCCCTTCTTGCGCACCGGGACGAAGCCCGCGCCCATGTGGTAGGCGACGGGGGCGGCCAGGATGAACCCGCGCGCCTCGATCCCGACGATCTTGTCCACGGTGCCGCGGCCGTAGTGGTTGACCACCGTGTCGACCACGCCGGCGAACGCCACGTGGTCGGCCAGCAGCGGGGTGATGTCCTTGAACAGCACGCCCGGCTTCGGGTAGTCGCTCACGTCGCGAATCCGGTCCTGGATCAGCCTGTCGAGGTCCACGGGTCTCCTTGTGCGTCTTCTCTCGGGGGCGGGGACGGCCGGCGTGCGCGGCCGTCCCGGCACAGTGCGACGGCCGTGCCCGCCCCCCGGTGCTCCGGGGAGACGGACACGGCCGTCATGCTCGTTCGAGCAGGTCGTCCCAGCAGCCTACTTGCCGCGGCGCTGTTGCCGGGTGCCGCGCTTGGGCTGCTGCCGCGGCCCCTGCACGGCCTTGCGCAGCGTGACGCCCGCGGGCACCTCGGCCTGCGCGGCGCCGCCGGACGCCTCGCCGCCAGCCGGCTCCTCACCGGACGGCGCGGGGTCGTCGTCGGGCGCCGGGCGGGCCGCCGTGGCCTTGGCCACCTTCGCCTGCTGCTTCGGGCTCTGCTGGCGCTTGAGGATGTTCTGCCGCAGCTCCCGGTACCTCGGCTCGCGCTCCTTCAGCTGGACCAGCAGCGGCGTGGCCACGCAGATCGAGGAGTAGGTGCCGACGATCATGCCGACGAACAGGGCGAGCGACAGGTCCTTCAGCGTGCCCGCGCCGAACAGCGTGGTGCCGATGAACAGGATCGCCGCGACGGGCAGGATCGCCACCAGCGAGGTGTTCAGCGACCGGACCAGGGTGCTGGAGAGCGCCTGGTTGGCCGCCTCGCTGTAGGTGATCCTCGACTTGGCGTTGAGCGGCCGGGTGACCTCCTTGATCATGTCGAACACCACGACCGCGTCGTACAGCGAGTATCCGAGGATGGTCAGGAAGCCCAGCACCGTCGCGGGCGTGACCTCGAACCCCGACCAGGCGTAGATGCCGGCCGTGATGATCAGGTCGTGCAGCAGCGCCACCATCGCGGCGACCGCCATCCGCCACTCGAAGGCGACCGAGAGGTAGGCGATGATCAGGATCATGAAGACGACGAGCGCCTGCCACGCCTTCTTGGTGATCTCACCGCCCCAGGACGCGCCGACGATCTGACTGCTGACGTCGTTCTCCGAGACGTTCAGCTTCTGCGCGACGTCCTTCTTGACCTCGTTGACGTGCTTGGGGTCGAGGCTCTCGGTGGTGACGCGCCAGTTGCCGCCCGCCTTCTGCACGGTCGTCTGGTGCACCCCGGCCGAGGTGACCGCGCCGCGGACGTCCTCGATCGAATGGTGCTGCGCCTTGGCGATGGTGAAGACCGAGCCGCCCTTGAACTCCACGCCGAAGGTCAGCCCCTGCACCAGCAGGCCGACGAGGGAGAACACGATCAGCAGGCCGGAGATCGAGTACCAGATCTTCGGGCGGCCGACGATGTCGGCGCTGATCTCGCCCCGGTAGATCCGGGAGATGATCGCACGCAGTCCCATGATCAGACCTCCTGGCTCGTCGGGCGGGCGGTGCCGGTCGCGCGGGACGGCGCCGTCCGGCGCAGCCGCTTGGCGTCCAGCCCCGACAGCTTGTGGCCCCGGCCGAAGAACTTGGTCCGGCTGAGCAGCGCCACCAGCGGCTTGGTGAAGAAGAACACCACCACGACGTCGATCAGCGTGGTCAGGCCCATCGCGAACGCGAAGCCCGCGACGCCGCCGACGGCGAGGAAGTACAGCACGACCGCGGCGAGGAAGGTCACCGCGTCCGCCACCAGGATGGTACGCCGCGCGCGCTTCCAGGCGACCTCGACCGAGGGCCGCAGTGCCCGTCCGGCGCGCAGTTCGTCGCGGATCCGTTCGAAGTAGACGATGAACGAGTCCGCGGTGATGCCGATCGAGACGATCAGACCGATGATGTGCGGCAGGCTGAGCCGCCAGCCGATGTTCTCACCGAGGATGACCACGGCGACGTAGGTCATCCAGGACGCGACGACCAGCGAGCCGACCGCGACCAGGCCGAGGCCCCGGTAGTAGACCATGCAGTACAGCAGGACCAGCGCCAGGCCGATGCCGCCGGCGATCAGGCCGCCGCGCAGCTGGTCGGCGCCCAGCGTGGACGACACCTCGTCGATCGCGCTCATCTTGAACTCGAGCGGGAGGGCGCCGTACTTGAGCTTGTTGGACAGGTCCTCGGCGTAGGTCTGGGTGAAGCTCTCCGCCGGGCCGTCGATCCGGGCGCTGCCGCCGGTGATCGGGCCCTGGTTGATGGACGGCGCGGACACGACCTGGCCGTCCAGCACGATCGCGACCTGCGACTGCGGCGAGGACGGGTTGGCCTGGTAGGCCTTGGACGCCTCGGTGGTGGTCTGCGAGAACTGGTTGCCGCCCTTACCGGTGAAGGTGAGGTTGACCGACCAGCTCGACTGGCCCTGGGAGGCGTCCGGCGGCATCGCGCTGGCGGACTTGACGTCCTCGCCGAGCACCCGCACCGGACCGAGCAGGTACTTGGTGACCTGGCCCTTCTCGGCCTTGTCGTCGCACGCCACGACCCACTTGCGGTTCACGTCGTTGGAGCCCGGGACGGTCGGGCCGCCCTTGGCGTCGCAGACGGTCTGCTGGAACTGGGCGATGGCGGCCTTGTCGTCGACACCGGCGAAGTCGTTGCCGTCCGCGCCGATCGGCGGCGTCTGCGCCGTCGGGGTGCCGGCCGGCTTCGGCGACGACGATCCCGTCGGCTTGGTCGCCGGCGACCCGGACGGCGTCGGGGCCGTCAGGGCCTTCGACAGCGCCCGGCCGCGCGGCGTGGAGGTGTCGCTCGGCTTGGCCGACGCCGACGGCTTGGCGGACGGGCCGCCGGTGGCCGGGATGGTCGGCTTGCCGGTGGCCTTCCCGGACGGGCTCGTCGTCGGCGTCGGCGTGGTCGCCGGCGCCTGTCCCGGCAGCCCGCTCGCCTGCGCGAACACCTGCCGGAACTGGAGCTTGGCGGTGGACCCGATGGTCTCCGCCGCACGCGTCTGACCCTGCCCGGGCAGGTTCACCACGATGTTGTTGCCGCCCTGCTTGGCGACCTCGCCGTCCGAGACGCCGAGCCCGTTGACCCGCTGCGTCATGATCTTGACGGCCTGGTCCATCTGCTGGCCCGGCGGGGTCTTGCCGTTCTCGGTGTGCGCGGTCAGCGTGACGGTCGTCCCGCCCGCGAGGTCGAGCCCCAGCTTGGGGGTCCCCTTCCCCTGCATGAACATCACGCCGGTCAGGGCCGCCATGACCACGAAGAGCGCCAGAAGTGTGCGCCCTGGCCTGGGGACATTGCTACGAGACGATGCCACTGGTCGTCGAACTTCCCGTCTTGTCGGTACCGCCGCGGGTCAGGCGGAGGGCTTGTCGGCCTTGCCCGCGTGGGCGGCCTCGTCCTCGTCCTTCGCGTCGGCCTTAACGCCCGCCTTCACGGCGGTCTTCTCGTCCGCGCCCGCGTCCTCGACGCCGGCGGCCTTGGCCTGCGGCGCGGTGTCGGCCTCGGCGGCCGGAGTCTCGTCGGGCTCCTCGCCCTCGAGCTCCTCGTCGGCGGGCTCGTCCTTCAGGACGGTCATGACCGCCTGCCGGACGAACTTCGCCTCCACGCCGGGGGCGATCTCCAGGACGATGCCGTCGTCCTGCACCTCGACCACCGTGGCGTGCATGCCCGCCGTGGTGATGATCCGGGTGCCGGGCGCGATGCTGTTCTGCAGCTGCATCTGCTCCTTGCGCCGCTTGCTCTGCGGCCGGATCAGCAGGAAATAGAAAACCAGCGGCACGGCCACCAGGAGCAGCAGGTTGAATGCACCGCTGCCCCCTGAGCTCGCCGCCAGGATGTGTGTGTCGCTGCCCATTACGGGGCGTCCTTCCGATTTTGGATTGCCCAGCCTGTGGCCGGTAGGCCGTGTCTCGGGACCGCCGGCTGGTGGACGGTGTGACCAAGTCCCGGAGTCTAGAGAGTACGCGAGACCCCGGCAACGACGTGACGAGCGGCACTCTCGGGAAGTTCCCAACCCGTTACGCCCCGATCACGCCGCCGTGATCATGTCACGGCGGTCATTCCGCCGGCGCCCGCTATCCGGGCTCGTCCGCGCCCTCGTCCAGATCGAACAGGGCGGCGCCCGCCAGCGGCGCGGTCGGGGGCGGCGTGAGGCCCAGATGGGCCCACGCCGCGGGGGTCGCGATGCGCCCGCGGGGCGTGCGGGCCAGCATCCCCTGCCGCACCAGGAAGGGCTCGGCCACGACCTCCACGGTCTCCGGCTCCTCCCCCACCGACACCGCCAGGGTGGACAGGCCGACCGGCCCGCCGCCGAACTTGCGCATCAGCGAACCCAGAACCGCCCGGTCCAGCCGGTCCAGTCCCTTCTCGTCCACCTCGTACAGGGTCAGCGCGGCGCGGGCCTCCTCCAGGGTCACCACGCCGTCCCCGCGCACCTCGGCGTAGTCGCGCACGCGGCGCAGCAGCCGGTTGGCGATCCGGGGCGTGCCCCGCGATCGGGAGGCGACCTCCGCCGCACCCTCGTCGGTGATCTCCACCTCCAGCAGCCGCGCGGACCGCTGGACGATCACCTCCAGCTCGGCCGGGGCGTAGAAGTCCATGTGCGCGGTGAACCCGAACCGGTCGCGCAGCGGGCCGGGCAGCATCCCCGCCCGGGTCGTCGCGCCGACCAGCGTGAACGGGGCGATGTCCAGGGGGATCGCGGTGGCGCCGGGGCCCTTGCCGACCACGACGTCGACGCGGAAGTCCTCCATCGCCATGTAGAGCATCTCCTCGGCGGGACGGGCCATCCGGTGGATCTCGTCCAGGAACAGCACCTCCCCCTCGGCGAGGGTGGACAGCACGGCGGCCAGGTCGCCGGCCCGCTCGATCGCGGGCCCGGAGGTGATCCGCAGCGGCTGCCCCAGCTCGGCGGCGATGATCATGGCGAGGGTCGTCTTGCCGAGCCCCGGACCGCCCGACAGCAGCACGTGGTCGGGCGTCCGGCCGCGCCGCAGGGCACTGCGCAGCACCAGCGACAGCTGCTCGCGGACGCGCTCCTGCCCGACGAAGTCGTCCAGCCGTTTCGGCCGCAGCGCGGCCTCGATGACCTGCTCCTCGGGGCCCTCGGCGCCGCCGCCGACCAGGCGCTCCTCGTACTCGCTCACTTGCTCAGCTTCTTCAGCGCGGCCTTCAGCAGCTCACCGACCGGCGGGACCTCGGTGCCGTCCAGGTCGGCGGCGACCGCGTCCACGGCGGCGTCGGCGTCCCGGACCGTCCACCCGAGGTTGACCAGGCCGGTCTGCACCTGCGCGCGCCACGCCTGGCCCGCGCCGGGACGGCGGCCGGGCGCGTCCGGCGCGCCCACCGGGCCGCCGAGCCGGTCCTTCAGCTCCAGCACGATCCGCTGCGCGCCCTTCTTGCCGATGCCGGGCACCTTGGTCAGCGCCGCCACGTCCTCCTGGGCGACCGCGAGGCGCAGCTGGTCCGGGCTGTGCACGGCCAGCATCGCCAGCGCCAGCCGCGGCCCGACGCCGCTGGCGGTCTGCAGCAGCTCGAAGATCTGCCGCTCGTCGTCGTCGGCGAACCCGAACAGGGTCAGCGAGTCCTCCCGGACGACCAGCGACGTCGGCACGTGCGCGTCCTCGCCGACCTTGAGCGCGGCGATCGTCGCCGGGGTGCACTGCACCGCCATCCCGACGCCGTGCACGTCGATCACGGCGCCGTCCGGCCCGGCGGCGGCGACCTTGCCGCTGACGAACGCGATCACCTCGGGGAACCTCCTCGACTACGGGAACGGGCCGCCTTGCGCGCCTCGGCGATGCGGGCGGCGTTGATCTCTGCCTGGGTGGGGCCAGCCTGGCCCGGGACGGGACGGGCCCGCGCCGCGGCCAGCCGCGCCTGCCCGCCACCGCGCCACACGTGGCAGATGGCGAGGGCTAGGGCGTCGGCGGCGTCGGCCGGTTTCGGTGGGGCGTCGAGCCGCAGCAGGCGCGTCACCATGGCCGCCACCTGCGCCTTGTCGGCGCGGCCGTTGCCGGTGATCGCGGCCTTGGCCTCGCTCGGCGTGTGCATCGCCACCGGCAGGCCGCGGCGCGCCGCGGCGACCATCGCGAGGCCCGCCGCCTGCGCGGTCCCCATGACCGTGCTGACGTTGTGCTGGGCGAACACCCGCTCCACGGCCACGACCTCGGGGCACAGCTCGTCCATGACCTTCTCGATGCCGCGCTCGATGCCGAGCAGCCGCAGCGCCACGTCCTCGTCGGGGGCGGTGCGGACGACCGACACGTGCACCAGGCTCAGCGGCGCGCCGGGAACCCCCTCCACGACGCCGACGCCGCATCGGGTGAGCCCCGGGTCCACGCCCATCACGCGCACGGCCCCGCCTTTCGATCATGTGTTCGGCCGACGCCACGCTATCGGACCGGGCGGCCTCGCGCGCGCAGGGCGTGCCGGGGCGGCCGCGACCAGGCCCGTCGAGCCCCGCCGGGCCCGGTTCGCTCAGTCTCCGGTTCGCTCAAGTCTCCGGTTCGCTCAGTAATAGTCCAGGGCGAACGGCTGGGCGGCGAACACCGCGTCCAGCGCCTCCGCGCGGACGTCCCCGCCGCGCAGCAGGCCCGCCCGGCGCA
>NZ_JBFAOF010000321.1:0-7268 GCF_040675125.1 Spirillospora sp. NPDC049652
GTCGAGATGGTGCGCCTGCGGGTGCGGCCGGAGCTCCAGCGCCGCGGCTACGGCGAGGCCATCGTCCACGCCCTGGAGGACCGCGCCGCCGAGCTCGGCTACCACCTGCTGCGCGCCGACACCACGTCCCTGCAGGGCCCCGCCCTCGCGCTCTACCGCAAGTTCGGCTGGCGCGAGACGCACCGCGAGGTCATCAACGGCATCATCAACATCTACTTGGAGAAAAGGATTCGCTGAGAGACCCCGCTGGCACCAGCGGACACCCGGGACGACGGCCACCGGCGGAAGCGCGGTCCGCCGGTGGCCGTCGTCCCGGGCCCCCTCCCGCCGGAGAGGGCCGCGGCCGGATCCGGATCCGCTAGGCCGGGTCGAGGTCCAGGCCGGTCCGGTGGGCCAGGAAGGACAGGGTGTCGGTCATCAGCGCCGCCGAGCGGCTGACCGACCGGGCGGCGTGCCCGACGTCCGACTCGCGGCGCAGCAGGACGGGCGCGTCCGAGGACGTGGCGTGCTGCAGCGCCGCGCACATCTTGCGGGCGTGCAGCGGGTCGACGCGTCCGTCGCTGTCGAAGACGGTGAACAGGACGGCCGGGTACGCGACGCCCTCGCGGACGTGGTGGTACGGCGAGTACGCCAGCAGCCACCCCAGCTCGTCCGGGTCGTCGGCCGAGCCGAACTCGTCGTTCCAGATGCGGCCGATGCCGAACTTCTCGTAGCGGACCATGTCCAGCAGCGGCGCCGAGCAGATCACGGCCCGGTACAGGTCGGGGCGCTGCGTCAGGGCCGCGCCGACCAGCAGGCCGCCGTTGGAGCCGCCGGAGATCGCCAGCCGGTCCGGGGTGGTCAGGCCGTCGGCGATCAGGCGCTCGGCGGCGGAGTGGAAGTCGTCGAAGACGTTCTGCTTGCGGTCGCGCATCCCGGCGCGGTGCCAGTCCTCGCCCTCCTCCGAGCCGCCGCGCAGGTTCGCGACCGCGTACACGCCGCCCGCCTCGACCCAGGCCAGGATGGACGCCGAGTACGCCGGGGTGAGCGAGACGTTGAAGCCGCCGTACCCGTAGAGGATGGCCGGGCGCGGCCCGTCGCCGGCGTCCGGGCGGGAGATCACCAGCATCCGGACGGGCGTGCCGTCGTAGGAGGTGTAGGTGACCTGCCGCGTCTCGATCTCCGGGACGGCGACCGAGCCGGGCGCGGACGCCCACAGGGACGTCTCGCCCGTCCGCGCGTCGAAGTGCAGCACCGACGACGGCGTGACGTTGTCGGTGTAGCCGAACCACGCCTCGTGCCCGCCCTCCGGGCGCTCGACGATGCCGCCGACCGAGCCGAGGCCGGGCAGCGGGACGGCGCCGAGGCGCTCCCCGGACGCCAGGTCGTGCACGCTGATCTCGCTGATCGCGTGCCGCTCCCAGCCCGCGAGCAGCACCGGCCGGTCGAGGTCGTCCAGGATCGCGTAGTCGGTGAGCACGGCCTCCGGGTCCTCGGGGACCAGGTCGCGCCAGGTCCCGTGGGACGGGTCGGACGGGTCGGTCACGCAGATCCGGGAGCGCGGCGCGTCGCGGTCGGTGAACACGTACGCGCGGCCGTCGCGTCCGACGTGCAGGCCGGTCGAGGCGTCCACGCCGACCTGGACGGGCCGGAACTGGGGGGCCTCCAGCGGCGCGGCGGTGAGGTCGGCGATCCACAGGTCGTTGCGCGGCGCGGTCCCGGCGGACGCGGTGACCGTCATCCACCGGCCGTCGCGGCTGACGGTGACGCCGTAGTAGTTCGTCTTGTCCAGCCCGTCCCCGAAGACCAGGACGTCGTCGGTGTCCGGGTCGGTGCCGACGCGGTGCAGGTAGACGCGGCGGTGGAACTGCTCCTCGCCTTCCGGGACGTCGCCCGGCGCGAGCCGCCGCACGTAGTAGTACGCCTCGCCGCCGGGAAGCCACGCGACGACGGAGTTGCGGGTGCGGTCGATCGGCCCCTCGACGCGCTCGCCGGTCGCCACGTCCAGGACGTGCAGCAGCGACTCCTCGTCGCCGCCGTGCGAGACCTTGTACGCCAGCAGCCGCCCCTCCTTGTCGGGCTGCCAGCCGTCGAGCGTGGTCGTGCCGGACGGATCGAGCCCGGTCGGGTCGACCAGCACCCGCTCGGAGCCGTCCGGGTCCGCGGTGTAGAGGACGGGGTGCTCCTGCTCGGCGGTGCGGCGGGTGAAGAACCGCCGCTCGCCGCGCCACACCGGGGTGCCGATGCTGCCCGCGCCGAGCAGTTCGCCGAGCCGGGCCCGCAGCCGGTCGCGGCCGGGCAGTTCGTCCACCGTCTGGTGGAACAGGTCGTCCTGCGCCGAGAGCCACTTGGCGGTGTCCTCGGAGTCGGCGTCCTCCAGCCATCGGTACGGGTCGGGAACGCGGTGTCCGTGCAGGTCGTCGGCGACGTCCTGGCGGAGCGCGGTGGGGTACTGCGGTCGGCTCATGCGAGCACTGTATTCACCCGGCACCCCGGACGATCCGAGATCGGTCCGTGTCACGAGGTGTACACGCAACGTGACATCGGTAGGAAGGCAGATGATCAAAGGGTTCTTCGACCACGGGGGTTAGTCCATGAAGAACAGCAAGGCCGCACGCGGCGCCGTCCTCGGCGGGACGGCGCTCGGCGCCGTCCTCCTGGCCGCCGCGCCGGCGGCCGCCGCACCCGGACCGCTGCCCGCGCACGCGACGCCCGTCCCCGCGCCGGGGCCCACGGGCGGCACGCCCGCGCGGCCGCAGATCATGCCCGCGCCCACCCACGACCAGCCCACCCACGACCAGCCCACCCGCAACCAGCCCGCGCCGCGCCAGAACGGGCTCGCGCAGAACGGGCTCGCGCAGAACGGGCTCGGGCAGAGCGGGCAGATGCTCGGCCCCATCGCACCCTCGTTCGGCCGTCCCGCGCCTGCGGCAGGGAAGGCCGCCCCGGCCAGCGGACACAACATCCCTCCGGTGAGATCTCCTGCTCTGCCCGGAGGCGATGGTCACGCGACGCCCGCGCACACGACATCCGCTCGGGGAGTGCTCACTCGTACCGCCTCCGTCCAGGTCGTCCCCGGACGCACCTCGCCGGGCCGGGTGGTCTCCGCTCGCGCGAGTGGTGTGCGCGGGGTGGACACGCCGGGCCTGTTCCGTGGCGTAGCCGCCGTCCACGGGCGCAGCGCGCTCGGAAGCGGGCACCGGGTGGCCGGGAAGGTCGAGCTCTCCTACAGCGCGCCGAAGGTCGCCCAGGCGGGGAGCACGGTGAGCTGGGAATGGACGGTCCGCAACACCGGCGACAAGGCCGTGAGCGACATCGTCCTCGTCCACAAGCTCACGCCGCAGCTCAAGGTGACCAAGGTGGCGCAGGAGTGCAAGGCGCTCCAGACGGAGGTCCGCTGCTCCTACGGGTCGCTGCAGGCGGGGGCGACGGCGACGGGACAGCTCGTGGCGGACATCCCCTCGTCCGCCACCGGCACGGTCCAGATCAACGGCAAGGCGACCTGGCAGCAGGGGCAGGGGCAGGGGCAGGGCCAGGCACAGGTGCAGGGCAAGGCGCAGACCGGCGGGGCGGTCGCGCCACGTCAGAGCGGCGGGGCGGCAGCGCCGCGTCAGGGCGGCGGGGCGGCTGCGCCGCGGCAGAGCGGAGCGTCCGCGCCGAACGGGGTGTCATGGGCGAGTGGCGCGTCCGCCCAGAAGAGCCCGGCCGTGCCGAGCGGGATGTCGGCGTCCGGTGGTTCGGCGGCCCCGAGCGCGGGATCGTCCTCGAACGGCGCCGGCGCTGCGCGGCAGTGAGCCGGCCGGGGTCCGTCCGGCGTCGGGTGGGCTGATCCGGTCCGGCCGGACGGGCTCGGCGGAGCCGCCGGACGTGCGCGAAGGCCCCCGGCGCCAGGATATTTCCGGCGCCGGGGGCCTCGGCCGTTCGAACCGTCGTGATCGTGGGGATGAAGGGGGTAGCGGGCGGTCGGCTCAGGGACCACACTGGATGCGGGCCGGCCGTCGCGGTCTGCCGCCACCGTCCCGCCGTCCCGGGAGCGGGTAGCGGCAGGGCGGGAAGGGACGGGCCGGAATCGCCCCTGGGGAGGTCCTCGTGGCGGACGCGCAGGTGCCGGAGACGATACTCGGGCCTCGGTTCGGGGCGCGCGCGAGTCGTGCGCCCGCCGAGGCGAAGCAACGGACAGCCAGTCCCCCGAAGACGGCCGCGCCCACCCCGGCGGAGGCCGTCTGATGCGCCAGGTCCTGCTCCTCAACGCGACGTACGAACCCCTGACGACCCTCCCGCTGCGCCGCGCCGTCGTGCTCGTCCTCCGCGACAAGGCCGAGATCGTCCACCACGACGCCACCGGCGCGGTCCTGCACTCCGCCGCGATGACGGTGGAGGTGCCCTCGGTGATCCGGCTCCGCCGGTACGTGCGCATCCCCTTTCGCACCCGCGTCCCCCTGACCCGCACCGCGCTGATGCGGCGAGACAACTTCCGCTGCGTCTACTGCGGGCGGCGGGCCGAGACCATCGACCACGTGCAGCCGCGCAGCCGCGGCGGCAAGCACGTCTGGGAGAACTGCGTCGCGTCCTGCCAGACCTGCAACCACAGCAAGGCCGACCGGCTGCTGGAGGAACTCGGCTGGACGCTCCCCATCACGCCCGGCGTGCCGCGCGGCGCGCACTGGCGGCTGATCGGCATCGTCCATGACGGCGACCCGCAGTGGGCGCCGTACGTGACCGAGCCCGCCGCGTGACCGGCCCGGGTTCCCCGCCCTGACCATCCCGTGCCCAGAGGCCGAACCTGGGTGCGCCTCGGACTCGTCGAAAAGAGCGGTCTGTTCGGACGGCCGTCCGCACGTATCCTTGGGGGCGTGCCACGGTATGACTATCGCTGCCGCGCGTGCGGTTCGACCTTCGAGGTCTCGCGCCCCATGATCCAGGCGTCCGACCCGGCCCCGTGCCCCGCGGGCCACGACGACACCGTCAAGCTGCTGTCCACCGTCGCGGTGACGGGCCAGGCGTCCGCTCCGCGCGGCGGTGGCGGCGGTGGCGGAGGGTGCTGCGGCGGAGGCTGCTGCTCCTGAGCCCCGCCGCCCCTCCGCGCCGTCACTCCGAGGCCGTGCCCGCCGTGCCCGCCGAGGCGGCGGCATCGGCCGCGTCGCGCTGCCGGCGCAGCTCCGCGGCGGTCTTCGCCACGTCGTAGTCCGCGTCGACGCCTTCCAGGAGGAACAGGTCGCCGGGGATGTGGTCGGCGCGCAGCCGCTTGATCTCGGCGTACGGCTCCGAGTCGTACCAGGCCCGCGCGCTGGCCGCGTCCGGGAAGCCGAGGATCACCACGACGCCGGGGAACTCGCCCTCCTTGACGTCCGGGACGCCGCCGTGGACGAGGAACTTCCCGCCGAACGGGTCCATCGTCGCCTGGATGCGCTCCATGTAGGTGAGCGCGTCGTCGTGGATGCGCGGCTCGGGGTACATGCGGGCGATGGCGTAGGCGGCGGGCATGGCGTGCTCCTTCGATCCTCCAGGACGCCCGGTGCGTCCGGTTGATGATCTTAAGTCTGCCCTGCCCCCTCGGGGGCGGTCGATGACGTCGGACGTCATGCCGTCCCCTACCTCCGAGGGAACCGTCGCAAGAAGCGGCAGCGGGAACGGCGGCGCCCGCCGCGCCCGAGCCCGCGCCGTGATCCGAAACGCCCGTCCGGACGAGGTCGTCTGGACGGGCGTTCAGGGGGCGGATCAGCGGGCGGAGGCCCCTCACCGCGGTCGGCGGATGAAGGGCCCGCCCGGCGCGCTCAGCGGGCCAGGAGGCTCACGTCGCGGGCCGCTCCGGTGGAGGCGGACGTCGCCATCGCCGCGTACGCCTGCAGCGCGGCGCTGACCTTGCGGTCGCGGTCGCGCGGCCGGTAGCCGCCCAGCTCCTTCAGCAGCTCGGTGCGGCGCGCCTCCAGCTCCTCCTCGGGGACGTCCAGCTCCAGCACCCGGTTCGGGATGTCGATGACGATCCGGTCACCGTCCCGGACGAGCGCGATCACGCCGCCGGCCGCCGCCTCCGGTGAGGCGTGCCCGATCGACAGCCCGGACGTGCCGCCGGAGAACCGCCCGTCGGTGACCAGCGCGCACGCCTTGCCGAGGCCCCGGCCCTTGAGGAAGGACGTCGGGTACAGCATCTCCTGCATGCCCGGCCCGCCGCGCGGCCCCTCGTACCGGATGACGACGACGTCGCCCGCCTTGACCTTCCCGCCGAGGATGCCCTCGACCGCCGAGTCCTGCGACTCGAAGACGACGGCCGGGCCGGTGAAGGTCCACAGCTCCTCTTCGACGCCCGCGGTCTTGACGATCGCGCCGTCCTCGGCGATGTTGCCGCGCAGCACGGCGAGGCCGCCGTCGGCGGTGTAGGCGTGCTCGACGTCGCGGATGCAGCCGTTCGCGCGGTCGAGGTCGAGCTCGTCCCAGCGCGCGGACTGGCTGAACGCCGAGGTGGTCCGGACGCCGCCGGGCGCCGCGTGCCACATCTCGACCGCCTCGGGCAGCACGTCGGGGGAGCGGACGTCCCACTTGGCCAGGTGCTCGGTCAGCGACGCGGAGTGGACCGAGGTGACCGACCGGTGCAGCAGCCCGCCCCGGTCGAGCTCGCCCAGCAGCGCCGGGATGCCGCCCGCGCGGTGGCAGTCCTCCACGTGGTACTTGGCGGTCGCCGGCGCGAGCTTGCAGACGCACGGCACCCGCCGGGACAGCTCGTCGATCTCCTTCAGCCCGAAGTCGACGCCGCCCTCGACCGCGGCGGCCAGCAGGTGCAGGATCGTGTTGGTCGAGCCGCCCATGGCGATGTCCAGCACCATGGCGTTCTCGAACGCGTCCTTGGTCGCGATGTTCAGCGGCAGCACGGACGCGTCGTCCCCGTCGTAGTACCGCTTGGCGATCTCCACGACCGTCCGGCCGGCGTCCTCGTAGAGGCGGCGGCGCGCGGTGTGGGTGGCGAGGACGGTGCCGTTGCCGGGCAGGGCGAGGCCGATCGCCTCGGTGAGGCAGTTCATCGAGTTGGCGGTGAACATGCCCGAGCAGGACCCGCAGGTCGGGCAGGCGCTCTCCTCCATCTCGGCGAGCGTCGCGTCGCTGACCGACTCGTCCGCGGCGGCGATCATGGGGTCGATCAGGTCCAGCTTGTTGCCGCCGTGCACGCCCTGGACGGGCTTGCCGGCCTCCATCGGCCCGCCGGACACGAACACGGTCGGGATGTTCAGCCGCAGCGCGGCCAGCAGCATGCCCGGGGTGATCTTGTCGCAGTTGGAGACGCAGACCAGCGCGTC
>NZ_JBFAOF010000322.1:0-7229 GCF_040675125.1 Spirillospora sp. NPDC049652
GCACGTCGCCGTCGTCGCCGCGGTAGGCCGCCAGCCGGTAGGCGCGCAGCGCCGACAGCCGGACGGTCCGCGGCCGGTGGTCCGCCGGCAGCCCGTTGAGCGCCCGGACGTTATCGGCGCTGACCGGAACGCCCTCGACCGCCCGGTCCCGGACCACCCCGGCCGCGGTCACCCGGCCGCCGAACAGCCGCGCGGCGAACGTCTTCGGCGGGACGCCGCGCGTGTCGGGGATGCGGTTGTCGGAGTCGGGCCGCCGCTCGTGCTCCAGCCCGGCGGCCAGCCGGGGGCCGAGGGAGGTGATCTGCTCGTCGACGCGTCCGACCAGGAAGCCGTGCAGGGCGGTGACCGTCGCGATCCCGACGGCCAGGCAGCAGAACGCCAGCAGCGCGACCAGCCCGACCGTGAGCCGGGCCCGCAGCGTCCGCGGGAGCAGACCCCGCAGGAGGCCCGCCGCAGTGCTACCGCGAGCCGCCCCCGGGCCGCCGCGAGCCGTCCCTGGGCCGCCGCGAGCCGTCGCCGGATGCCGGGACTCTGTCACCGCGTGTCCGGCTTGAGCACGTAGCCGACCCCGCGGACGGTGTGGATCATCGGGGCCCGGCCCGCGTCGATCTTCTTGCGCAGGTAGCTCACGTACAGCTCGACGACGTGCGCCCGGCCGCCGAAGTCGTAGCTCCACACCCGGTCGAGGATCTGCTCCTTGCTCAGCACCCGCCGGGGGTTGCGCGTCAGGAACCGCAGCAGCTCGAACTCGGTCGGGGTCAGCTCGACCACCTCGCCGTCCCGGGTGACCTCGCGGGCGTCCTCGTCCATGCTCAGCCCGCCCACGGTGAGCAGCGCGGACGCGGCGGCGCGGCGGGTCAGCCCGGCCCGGCGCAGCAGCCCGCGCAGCCGGGCGAGCAGCTCCTCCAGGCTGAACGGCTTGGTGACGTAGTCGTCGCCGCCCGCGGTGATCCCGGCCACCCGGTCCTCCACGGCGTCGCGGGCGGTGAGGAACAGCACGCAGACCTCGGGCGAGGCGGCCCGCAGCTCCCGCAGGACGCTCAGCCCGCCGATGTCGGGAAGCATGACGTCCAGCACGACCGCGTCCGGGCGGAACTCGCGCGCGGTCGCGATCGCCCCGGCGCCGTCGGCGGCGGTCCGCACCTGCCAGCCCTCCTGGGCCAGCACGCGGCCGAGCACGTCGGTCAGGTCCGGCTCGTCGTCCACCACCAGCACGCGGACGGGCGTCCCGTCGGCGTGGCCCAACCCGCGATCATCGTCCATGGTGCCCCCAGTTTCGCCCCCGTTCCTGTGCGTTCCCTCTGAATCGGCTCAGAAGCAGGGGGTGCGTGGGTGATTCTGAGCGTTCTCAGAGGTTCGGCTGGCACTGTGGCGGGACGCCGATCGAAAGGGGGCCCGTATGACGGCGGTTCGCACCGGACGCGTCCGGCCTGACGTCCGTCGCGCCCAGGTGGGGCCGCGGCGGCGCGGCCTGCGGCCGGGATGGGTCCTCGGCGCGGTCTACGGGGGCGGCCTGGCGGTCCTGGCGCTGTGGTGGCAGGGCACGGACGCGGTGGTCGGGGCGGCCGGATGGCTGACCGGCGGCGCGCGGATCACCGGGCTGCTGGCGGCCTACGGGTGCGCGGTGATGCTCGCGCTCATGGCCCGCGTCCCGGCGCTGGAGCGTGACGTCGGCGCTGACCGGCTCGCGCGCTGGCACGCCGCGGGCGGCCGCTACACCGTCTGCCTGGCCCTGGCGCACGTCCTGCTGGTCATCTGGGGCTACGCGCTCACGGACCGGAAGAACGTGATCAGCCAGACCGGCGACCTGGTCTTCCACTATCCGGAGATGCTCAAGGCGACGCTGGGCACCCTGCTGCTGTTCGCGGTCGGGATCACCTCGGCGCGGCTGGCCCGGCGCAGGCTCCGGTACGAGGTCTGGCACCTGCTCCACCTGGGCACCTACCTGGCGGTCCTCCTCGTCTTCTTCCACCAGCTCGCCAACGGCGCCCAGTTCGTCGACCGGCCGCTCGCCCGGTACTTCTGGTACACGCTGTTCGTCGGCGTCGCGCTGGTGCTGGCCTGGTACCGGTTCGCCGTCCCGGTCGTCCGGAACCTGCGGCACCGGATGCGGGTCGCCGAGGTCCGGTCCGAGTCGCCGGGCGTGGTGTCGGTGTACGTCACCGGGCACCGCCTGGACGACCTCTCGGCGCGGCCGGGGCAGTTCTTCCGCTGGCGGTTCCTCGCGCCGGGCATGTGGGGCGCGGCGAACCCGTACTCGCTGTCGGCACCGGCGCGGGACGGCCTGCTGCGGATCACGGTCAAGGCGGCGGGCGACCACAGCCGCGCCCTGGCCCGGCTGCGTCCGGGCACCCGGGTGTGGGCGGAGGGCCCGTACGGGGCGTTCACCGAGGCCAGGCGGACGCGGCGGCGGGTGCTGCTGCTCGCCGGGGGCGTCGGGATCACGCCGCTGCGGGCGCTGTTCGAGACCCTGCGCGGCGACGTCACCCTGGTCTACCTGGCGCGGCGTCCCGAGGACCTTGCGCTGCGCGGCGAGCTGGAGGCCCTCGCGGCCCGCGGCGACCGCCGGGTCCTGTGCTTCGTGGACGACCCCGCCGAGTACTCCCTCCCGCTCACCGCCGCGTCCCTGAGCTCGGTCGTGCCCGACGTGGCCGAGCGGGACGTGTACCTGTGCGGCCCGCCGGGCATGGCTCGCGCGGCGCGCCGTGCGCTGCGCGAGGCGGGCGTCCCGGCCCGCCGCGTCCACCACGAGTCCTTCGAGTTCTGATCACGAGCCCCCTCGGGGGTTCCGGGAGGAGGGCGCATGATGCGCCGAGCCGTTCTCGCCACCGGCGCGACGGTCGCCGGGGTCGGCCTGCTGCTGGCGCTGAAGCCGCACCACGCCGGATCGGCCGCCGCCGCCACGGGATCGTCCGCCGGACGCTCCGGCGCGGGCGGGGCCGCGACCGGGTCACCCCGCGGCACGTCCGGTTCGGCGGGGGCGTCCGCGAACGGGACCTTCACCGGGGACGCCGTCGACACGCGGTACGGCCCCGTCCAGGTCCGGGTGACGCTGGCGCACGGGAAGCTGACCGGGGTGAAGGTGCTCCAGGCTCCGTCCGAGAACGGGCGGGACCGGCGGCTGACCGAGATGGCCGTCCCGCGCCTCACGCGGGAGGCGCTCGCGGCCGGGAACGCGCGCATCGACACCGTCTCCGGAGCCACCTACACCAGCGAGGGCTACATCGGCTCGCTGCAGAGCGCACTGGACATGGCCCATGCCTGAACCGACCCCTTCCAACGAGCCCACGCCGTCCGACGAGCCGACGCCGTCCGATGAAGACGTTCCCGCGCGCGAGGTCCGCGTCGTCCACGTGATGGGCACGGTGTTCTCGTTCGACGTCCGGACGCCGCTGACGCCCGAGATCGACCGCGCGCTGGACGCGGCGGAGGACTGGCTGCGCCACGTGGACGCGGTGTTCTCGACCTACCGCCCGGACAGCCAGATCAGCCGCCTCGCCGCCGGGACCCTCACGCTCGACCGGTGCGCGGGCGAGGTCGCCGAGGTGCTCGGGCTGTGCGCGGAGGTCGCCGAGGAGAGCGGCGGCCGGTTCACCTGGACGCCGGACGGACGGCTCGACCCGTCCGGGATGGTGAAGGGCTGGGCCGCCGAGGCCGCCTCGGACCTGCTGGCCGAGGCGGGGGCGGCCGACCACTGCGTGAACGCGGGCGGCGACGTCCAGGCGCGCGGCTCCGCCGGCCCGGGGCAGGCGTGGCGGATCGGCCTCGCGCACCCCTTCCACCGGGGCGACCTCATGGCCGTCGTCACCGGGACCGACATCGCGGTCGCCACGTCCGGGACGGCCGAGCGCGGCGACCACATCGTGGACCCGCGCACCGGCCGGGCCGCGACCGGCCTGGTCTCCCTCACCCTGGTCGGACGCCACCTGACCCGCGTGGACGCCCTCGCCACCGCCGGGTTCGCGATGGGCGCGGACGCCCGCGACTGGGTCGCCGGGCTGCCCGGCATCGAGGCGTTCGCGGTCACCCCCGACGGCCACGCCTGGGCCACCCCCGGCTTCCCCGCCTGGACGGGCGACAGGACCTAGCCGGTTTTTCGGCAGATCATTATGGCGAATCAAGACCCAACACCAGGGGCGGGACGTGGCCGATATCGCACACCGAGTAGCCATCTGAAATGCATCATTGCCGGGGCCGCATTCCTGTCCTACCGTGGGCGTAATTTCCCTACCTGGCAAGGGAGCACACCATGCGCCGTCGCATCGCCGCAGCCCTCATGGCCGCCATGATGACCGCCGGGCTCACCGCCGCGATTTCCGCCACGACCGCCGCACCCGCCTCCGCCGACACGGTCTACTGCTGCTGACACCCAGCGCGCCCGTCATGTCCCGCCCCGGCGGGGCATGACACATGAACACCCCGCGGACACCGGGAGTGGCCGCCGAAATACGCCATTGATCGGCACGCATTTCCGTCCTACCGTGGACGCAATTCCCCTACCTGGCAAGGGAGCACACCATGCGCCGTCGCATCGCCGCAGCCCTCATGGCCGCCATGATGACCGCCGGATTCACCGCCGCGATTTCCGCCACGACCGCCGCACCGGCCTCCGCCGACCTGGCCCACTGCTGCTGACCGGCGACCCACACCGCGACGCCCCGCCCCGGCGGGGCGTCGTGGCTCGGTGAGCGGAACCACGCGTTCCAGACCACCCCCGTCCGGAAGGTCTCGGGCGATCCGGTCCGGCGCTCACGGTCACGTCCGCGACGCGGCGGGGCGGCGATACGGTCGTGGCCATGCGGCTTCATGTGGGATGTGCGATGTGGACTCTTGCGCCCTGGAGAGGACGGTTGGTTCCGCATCCGCTGCCGCCCAACGAGCGACTGCGCGCCTACGCGTCCTGGTGCAACGCCGTCGAGGGGAACACGACGTTCTACGCGACGCCGTCCGTGGAGACGGTGGCGACCTGGGCCGAGCAGACGGCGCCCGACTTCCGCCTCATCGCGAAGCTGCCGAAGACGGTCACCCATGAGCACCGGCTCGTCGGAGCCGACGCGGAGATGCGGGCCTTCCTGACGGCCATGGAACCGCTCGGCCCTCGCGCGCACGCGCTGTGGGTGCAGCTCCCCGCCTCGTTCGGGCCGAACGACCTGGGAACGCTCGCGGCCTTCCTGCGCCGCATGCCCTCCTCGCACCGCGTGGCGGTCGAGGTCCGGCACCGGGCATTCTTCGAGGACGCGCGGGCCGAGCGCATGCTCGAACGCGTCCTCTCCGGGGTGAACGCCGAGTGGGTGCCGTTCGACACCGTCACGATGTTCGCCGCCCCGCCGACCAGTGACGCCGAGCGCGACGCCTGGACCAGGAAGCCGCGCCTGCCGCGCCGGGACCGGGCACTGACCGACCGTCCGATCGTCCGGTACCTGGGCCGCGACGACGTGGACCGCACGGTCGAGGGCTGGCGGCACTGGGTGGACGTCACGGCCGCGTGGCTGCGCGAGGGCCGCTCGCCGACCGTGTTCGTCCACACGCCCGACAACGCGGAGGCCCCGGTCCTGGCCCGCCGCTTCCACGACGAGGTGCGGGCGGTCGTCCCGGAGGTCGAGCCGCTGCCCGAACCCGTCCCGGCTGAGCCTCCGACGCTCTTCTGAACCCGCGCCGTCGGCTCCGGGCGTCGGAGCCGGGCGTCAGGCGCGGGCGGTCGCCGGTTCGCCGAGGGCGCGGAGGCTCTCGTCGAGGCGTTCGCGGCACGCGGCCACCGGCTCGGTCTCGTCCTGGGACACGAACAGGGCGAGGGCGGTGCGGAGCCTCCTGACGGCCCGGTCGTGCTCGCCCATCCCCTGGTGCGCGTAGCCCCACTGCTCGAAGAAGTAGGCCGCGCCCGCGACGTGGTTGATGCTCCTGTTCAACGCGACGCCCTCCTCGCAGAGGGGCGGGATCCGGTCGTACCGTCCGGCCTCGGCGTAGATGCGGACGAGGCTGTACAGCACGATGCCCTGGTACGCGGGCTCGCCGAGGTCGCGTCCGATCGTGAGGGCGCGCTCGGCCGAGGCGACGGCGCGCACGTGGTCGCCGAGCTTGCTGAGGGCGAGGCCGAGCACGCGCAGGGAGGTCAGCTGCGCGTGCCGCTCGCCGGTCAGCTCGGCGAGCTCCAGGCCCCGCTCGGCGTCCCGGACGGCGTCCTCGGGACGGTCGAGCGCCTGCCGGCAGAACGCCCGGAGGCTGAGCACGCGGGACAGGTCCCGGTGGTTGCGGGACCGTTCGAACACCTCGGCCGCCTCGTCCACCATCGGGACCGCCTCGGCGGGCCGGGCCCGGTCGCCCGCGAGGACGGCCGCACAGCGGAACCGGGCGTAGGCGGCGGTCTCGGCGTCGTCCGCCTCGGTCGCGGCGCGCACGACGAGCCGCCACAGGTACTCCACCTCGAAGTGCTTGCGGTGCAGGTGGGCGTGCGCGGCCAGCCGCATCACGATCCCGGTCGCGAGCCGGTGCCGGCCGGCGACGCAGGCGACCTCCACGATCGTCCGCAGGTTCGGCGTCTCGCTCTCGATCCACGCGACGGGGTCGGCCGCGATGATCCGTCCCACCAGCTCCGGGTCGACCACCGCGCACCGCCGGAACCGCGCCGGGGCGGGGAAGTACGGGTCGCGCGGGGCACGGTCGTCGGCGGCGTCCACCAGCTCCAGCCACGCCACGATCAGCCGCTCCAGCGCCGGCTCGGTCTCGGGGTCGCCGCGCAGCCGCTCGCTGGCGAACTCGCGCAGCAGGTCGTGCATGCGGTAGCGGGGCTGGCCGAACCGGTCCACCCCGCTCGCGGTGAGCAGGCAGCCGTCCACCAGCTCCGCCAGGACGCCGCTCGCGTCGGCGGTGTCGAGCAGGACCTCGGCGACCCACGGCGCGAACGGGTGCGGGCCCGCGAGCGCCAGGATCCGGAACGCCCGCCGGGTCCGCTCGTCGAGGGCGGCGTAGGCGTGCGCGATGTGCGCGCGGACGGTGGTGTCGCCCGCGACCATCTGGTCGAGCCGCCCCGGGCCGTCCAGCAGCCCGGCCAGGTGCGACAGCGGCCAGGCCGGACGGGCCGCCAGCCGCGCCCCGGCGATCCGCAGCGCGAGGGGGAACCCGTCGCAGGCCGCCACGATCGCGTCGGCTGCGGTCCGCTCGCTCTCGACCCGGTCGCGGCCGACGATCCCGGCGAGCAGGTCCACGCCCTCGCCGGACGGCAGCGGCCGGAC
>NZ_JBFAOF010000323.1:0-7218 GCF_040675125.1 Spirillospora sp. NPDC049652
GGACGTTCCCCCGGCGGCGGAGCGACGGCCGAGGCCGCCGCGCAGGGCGTGGGCGGGCGACCTCCCACGGGCGGTGACGCGTCCCGGTAGGGCGCTTCCGGCGGCGGTTCAGCCGCCGGTTCCAGTAGTTCAAAAAGACTTCCAGCAAGACGTTTTTTCAGCGCCCGGGGCGGGATGAGGCGGCCCCTGGGCGGGGTTTTACCTGGACAGGGCCCTTTTGCGGGAGGGCCCGAGAGGGGGAGAGGTCATGACGGAGACGGTGAGCGGCTCGGCGGCCAAGCGCGGCAAGGGGGGCCGGAAGGGCCTCAAGGTCGAGCGGATCTTCACCAGGCCCGGTGTGCACCCGTACGACGAGATCACGTGGGAGCGCCGGGACGTCGTCATGACCAACTGGCGCGACGGCTCGGTCAACTTCGAGCAGCGCGGCGTGGAGTTCCCCGACTTCTGGTCGGTGAACGCCGTCAACATCGTGACGTCCAAGTACTTCCGCGGCGCGGTCGGCACGCCGCAGCGCGAGCACAGCCTGAAGCAGCTGATCGACCGGGTCGTCCGGATGTACGTGACGACCGGCGTCGAGCACGGCTACTTCGCCTCGGACGCGGACGCCGAGATCTTCGAGCACGAGCTGACCTACGCCCTCGCGCACCAGATGTTCAGCTTCAACTCGCCGGTCTGGTTCAACGTGGGGACCAAGTCCCCGCAGCAGGTCTCGGCCTGCTTCATCCTGTCGGTGGACGACACGATGGAGTCGATCCTCGACTGGTACAAGGAGGAGGGGATCATCTTCAAGGGCGGTTCGGGCGCGGGCCTGAACCTGTCCCGGATCCGCTCGTCCAAGGAGCTGCTGTCGTCCGGCGGCACCGCGTCCGGCCCGGTCTCGTTCATGCGCGGCGCGGACGCGTCGGCGGGGACGATCAAGTCCGGCGGCGCGACCCGCCGGGCCGCCAAGATGGTCGTGCTGGACGTCGACCACCCGGACATCGCCGAGTTCATCGACACCAAGGCGCGCGAGGAGGACAAGATCCGCGCGCTGCGGGACGCCGGGTTCGACATGGACCTCGGCGGCCGGGACATCAACTCCGTCCAGTACCAGAACGCCAACAACTCGGTCCGGGTGTCGGACGAGTTCATGCGCGCGGTCGAGAACGACGGCGACTTCGGCCTGCGCGGGCGGCTGAACGGCGAGGTCATCGAGACCATCAAGGCCAAGGACCTGTTCCGCCGGATGGCCAAGGCCGCCTGGGAGTGCGCCGACCCGGGCATCCAGTACGACGACACGATCAACGACTGGCACACCAACCCCGAGACCGGCCGGATCACCGCGTCCAACCCGTGCTCGGAGTACATGTCGCTGGACAACTCGTCCTGCAACCTGGCCTCCATCAACCTGCTGAAGTTCCTGCGCCCCGACGACACCTTCGACGTCGCGAACTTCGTCAAGATGACCGAGCTGATCATCACCGCGATGGACATCTCGATCACCTTCGCCGACTTCCCGACCGAGAAGATCGGCGAGACCACCCGGGACTACCGGCAGCTCGGCATCGGCTACGCCAACCTCGGCGCGCTGCTGATGGCGACCGGCCACGCCTACGACTCCGAGGGCGGCCGCTCGCTCGCCGCGACCATCACCTCCCTGATGACCGGCGTCGCCTACCGGCGCTCCGCCGAGATCGCCGGGGTCGTCGGCCCGTACGCCGGGTACGCCCGCAACGCCGAGGCGCACAAGCGCGTCATGCGCAAGCACGCCGCGGCGAACGACGAGATCCGCACCCTGGACGAGATCGACAAGGCCATCCACACCGCCGCGACCGCGCAGTGGCAGGAGTGCCTCAGGACCGGCGAGAAGAACGGGTACCGCAACGCCCAGGCGTCGCTGCTCGCGCCGACCGGCACCATCGGCCTGATGATGGACTGCGACACCACCGGCATCGAGCCGGACCTCGCGCTGATGAAGTTCAAGAAGCTCGTCGGCGGCGGCTCCATGCAGATCGTCAACCTGACCGTGCCGCGCGCGCTGGTCCGGCTCGGCTACCAGCAGGAGCAGATCGAGGCGATCGTCGAGTACATCGCCGAGCACGGCCACGTCGTGGACGCGCCGGGCCTGCGCCCCGAGCACTACGAGGTGTTCGACTGCGCGATGGGCGAGCGCGCGATCTCCCCGATGGGGCACGTCCGGATGATGGCGGCCGTCCAGCCGTTCCTGTCCGGCGCGATCTCCAAGACGGTCAACATGCCCGAGCAGGCCGCCATCGAGGACATCGAGAAGGTCTACTACGAGGGCTGGAAGCTCGGCCTGAAGGCCCTGGCGATCTACCGCGACAACTGCAAGGTCGGCCAGCCGCTCTCCGCCGCGGGCAAGAAGGAGGAGCCGAAGGCCGAGACGGCGCCCGCCGCCGCGGCGCCGGCCGAGGTGCGGCCCGTCCGCAAGCGGCTGCCGAAGCAGCGTCCGGCGATGGTCACCCGGTTCTCCGTCGCGGGCGCCGAGGGCTACATGACCGCCTCGTCCTACCCGGACGACGGTCTCGGCGAGGTCTTCCTGAAGCTCGGCAAGCAGGGCTCGACCCTGGCCGGCGTGATGGACGCCTTCTCGATGGCGATCTCCATCAGCCTCCAGTACGGCGTGCCGCTGGAGACCTGGGTGGAGAAGTTCACCAACATGCGGTTCGAACCCGCCGGCATGACCGACGACCCGGACATCCGCATGGCGACCTCGGTGATGGACTACATCTTCCGCCGCCTGGCCCTGGACCACCTCGACTACGAGACCCGCTCCGAGCTCGGCATCCTGTCCGCCGCCGAGCGCGCGATGCAGGCCAACGGCGAGGACCCGGCGTCCCTGCACTCCCCGGACGCCGAGACCGAGCGGGAGACACTGGCCCAGTCCGCCGAGATCACCCGCGCCCCGGCCGCGTCCGCCGCCCCGGCGAACCCGGCCCCGGCCGCGCCGCACTCGTCGGTCGAGGTCATCGAGAGCCGCCAGGGCCGCACGGCCGACGCGCCGCTCTGCCTGACCTGCGGCACCAAGATGCGCCCGGCCGGCAGCTGCTACGTCTGCGAGGGCTGCGGCTCCACCAGCGGCTGCAGCTGATTCTGGGCGAAGTCGCCGGCGACGCGACAGGCGCCGTGAGCGGCCAACGGGCATAGTGCCTGGTCAAGAGGGGCTTCTGGGGATTCCCGGAAGCCCCTCGACCTGTTTCCGCATGCGGGTGGCGGCACCGGCAGGACGCCTGGTGTTCAGTCCAGGGGACCGGGGGTTTCACGGGCGAGCGTGACACGCTCGTGGGTGTCGCGTGCTGCCCGGACTTCCGGTTCGTGAGCGGCGGACCACTCGCAGCACGCGGCCATGGGTTCGCGCAGCGTATGGCCGAGCGCGGTCAGCTCGTACTCGACGCGCGGGGGCATCTCGGCATAGGCGGTGCGCTTGACCAATCCGTCGCGCTCCATCGCGCGGAGCGTCTCGGTCAGCACCTTCGGGGTCACTCCGTGCAGCGGGACCTGCAATTCGGAGAAACGCCGGGGCCCGGTCTCCAGGCAACGGATGATTCGTCCCGTCCATTTGTCGCCGACGCGGAACAGTGGGGTCTCCGTGGCGCCGCATCCCGCGAACATGTCCCGATCGAGTGGCTGTCTCACGCGACGAGCGTAGTTACTACCGTTGCGGAAACCAAAGGTCGGGCACATAGCGTCCGGGGCAGCGGTCGCCGACCAGGCGGCCTCTGTCGAACGGAGCCCCCTGATGAGCAGCATCGTTGTCTTCGGCGCCGGCGGACGCGCGGGCCGGCGCGCCGTCTCCGAGGCCGTCGCCCGCGGACACGAGGTCACGGCCGTCGTCCGCGACCCGGCCCGGCACGGGCACCTGGCCGGCGCCGGAGTGACGCTGGTGGTCGGAGACGTCACCAAGGCGGACGGCGTCGCGGCGGCCGCGGCCGGGCACGACGCGGCGATCAACGCCGCCGTCCGGCTCGACGTCCCCGCGCGGGAGTTCTTCGACGCCGCGGCGCGCGCCCTGCTGGACGGCCTCGGACGCGCGGGAGTCGGACGGCTGGTGCTGGTGGGGATCGGCACCACCCTGGAGACCGCGCCGGGGGTCCTGGTCCACGACGCGCCCGGCTTCCCGGCGGAGGGCCGGGAGTTCTCCCTCGGACACGCCGCGCAGCTCGACGCGTTCCGCGCCGCGGACACCGAGATCGACTGGCTGGTGGTCGCCCCGCCGCCGGTCGTCCTGGACGACGACGCGCCTCGCACCGGCCGGTACCGGATCGGCGGCGGTCAGGTCCTTCCCGGCGGTGACGGCTCGGCCTCCTTCTCCTACGCCGACCTCGCGGTCGCGCTCGTCGACGAGATCGAGGCCCCGAAGCACCACCGCACGCTGGCCGCCGTGGCCGCCTGACCACCGGGCCCGTCCGCACAGCAGGCCCGTCCGCACAGCAGGAGCGTCAATGCGCATCAGCACGAACGTCGGCATCGGGATCGACCGTCCGCGGACGGTCACCGAGATGGTCGACGAGACCCGGCGCGCCGCCGGCCTCGGCCTCGGGGGCGCGTGGTGGGCGGAGCGGCACACCGCCGACGCGCTCACGTCCGCCACCGTCGCCGGACTCGCGGTGCCCGGCCTCTCTCTCGGAACGGCCGTCGTCACGACGTATCCGCGTCACCCGCTGGCACTGGCCAGTCAGGCGCTGACGGTGCAGGCCGCCACCGGGAACCGGCTCACCCTCGGCATCGGACCCGGGCACAAGCACCAGGTCGAGACGGCCCTCGGGATGAACTACGACCGGCCGGCCCAGCACGTCCGCGAGTATCTGAGCGCGCTGGTGCCGCTGCTGCACGGCGAGCAGGTGGAGTTCGACGGCGAGATCCACCATGTCACTGGGCAGATCCGCACGCCGGGCGCACAGCCGCCGTCCGTGCTCCTGGCCGCGCTGGGGCCCGTCATGCTCCGCACGGCGGGCGGACTCGCCGACGGGACGGTCACCGTCTGGATCGGCGTCCGCACGATCGCGACGCACATCGTTCCGCTGATCACGGCGGCGGCCGACGCCGCCCGGCGACCCGCGCCGAAGGTCGTCGTCAACCTGCCGATCGCGGTCACCGACGATCCCGACGGCGCGCGCTCCTGGGTCGCGGAGCACTTCGGGGCGTCCCGCCGGGTGCCGAGCTACCGGGCGCTGTTCGAACGCGAAGGGGTGGGCGGAGCGGAAGACGTCGTGGTCGTCGGCGATGAACGGCAGGTGGAGAAGGAACTCCGCAGATTCGCGGACGCGGGCGCGACGGAGTTCATCGCGGTGCCGTTCGGTTCGGAGGAGCAGATCACCCGGACCCTCACGGTTCTGGGCGGTATCAACGGACGCGGCTGACGCCCGCCCGGCGTACCGCCGTGACGTCCGGGTCGAGGGACGCTCAACACGATCCGGCGGGGGAGTCGGCGCGGCGATCGGCCGGATGGACCGTGCGAATCGGATGCGGGTGGGGGGTTCGGCTTGGTTTACTGATCTTCCCGGGTGTTCGCCGGGCAAAGCGTGGAACGAGGAGATCATGACGGAATCTACTGAGCTGCCCTCCGCTCGGCCGGAGCAGTGGCGTCCGTCGGAACTCGAGGAGCGGACGCCCTCGGTGGCCCGGATGTACGACTTCATGCTCGGGGGGAAGGACAACCTCGGGGTGGACCGGGAGCGCGCCCGGGAGGCGGTGGCCGCGGACCCGCTGTTCCCGCGGGTCGTCCGGGAGAACCGGGCGTTCCTCGGACGCGTCGCGCGCTTCCTCGCGCAGGACTGCGGGATCGACCAGTTCCTGGACATCGGCACCGGCCTTCCGACGCAGGACAACGTCCACCAGATCGTCCAGCGGGTCAACCCGGACGCGAGCGTCGTCTACGTGGACAACGACCCGGTGGTGCTCGCGCACGGCCGGGCGCTGCTCGCCGACAACAACCGGACCACGGTCATCCAGGCCGACCTGCGGGATCCGAGCGCGATCCTGTCCCACCCGGACGTGCGGCGGCTGCTCGACCTGGACCGTCCGGTGGCGCTGCTCCTGCTGGCGATACTGCACTTCGTCCCGGACGAGGCGGAGCCGCACGCGCTGCTGGACGAACTGCGCGACGCGCTGCCGAGCGGCAGCTACCTGGCGATCACGCACGGCTCGCCCGACCTGCGTCCGGACGTGGTGCACCGGCTGGAGGAGATCTACTCCCGCACGGCCTCGCCCGCGCTCGCGCGGTCGCGCGAGGACGTGGCGCGCTTCTTCGGGGACTTCGAGATGGTCGATCCCGGACTGGTCTGGGTGCCGTGGTGGCGTCCCGAGGAGGAGCCCGCCGAGGACTCCGACCTGGTGTGGTTCCTGGGCGGCGTCGCCCGCAAGCCCTGACGACCGCCGCATCCGCGCGGGTATTCAAATGGCCGCGCGTCGTACCGGACGGCGAGGGCTGACAGCCGAAGCTGGACAGACGAAGGGCCGGGATGCCTCCCGGCCCTTTCTCATGCCCGCACATCTCAGCTCGCATAGGTGATGCCCGCATGCCCAGCCTGCGCATCCCATGCCTACGCATCCGTGTCCGCGTTTGTCGCGCCCACGCGTGTGAGGAAAGCGCGCGCCTCACGCCGCTACCCGCATGTTTCCTCTGCGCGCCGCGCACCTGAGCGTTCCGCGTCCGCGCGTCTGCGTCTGCGCGTCCCGTGTGCGGGCGTCCGCGTCCGTACCTTCCGCTCTGCGTTTCCGCGTCGGGGCGGTTCGCGTCTGCGCGGTTCGCACTGCGTGTCTCCGGGCGCGTATCTGCGTGTCCGCGTGGCTTGTGGCTGCGCGTCTCAGGTGTGGGCGGGTTGGGTGCGGGGGGCGTCCAGGTGGGCGGTGATCATTGAGCGGAGTGCGGCCTTCAGGCGGTCGGGGCCCTCCGCGGTGAGCCGGGCGAGGATCGGGTCGCTGTGCAGGGACCCGAGCATCACATGCGCGATGGTCTCGGCGTCCACCTCCGGGTTCCCGGCGTGGAGCAGCGCGCTGATGTGTCCGTGCCAGAACGCGTAGACGGCGTGCGGATTCGGCTGCTTGGCGTGGTACTCGTCGCTGGACGGCAGCGTGACGCCCGAGCGGGCGAGTTCGGCGAGCAGGCTCTTGTTCCGGCTGACGACGTCCACGATCGCGTCCACGAAGGCGAGCAGGCGCTCGCGGTCGGGCGCGCCCTCGCCGAGCGGCGGCGGGCCGGTGCGCACGGCGTCCTCC
>NZ_JBFAOF010000324.1:0-7216 GCF_040675125.1 Spirillospora sp. NPDC049652
GGCACTGACGCGGCGGCGCGCGGCGACCGCAGCGGACGGCCTGCCGCGCCATGACACCGACTCCAGCCGGAGCACGGCCCGCTCGTAGACGGGGCTGGGCGAGTTCACCACGATCTTGGCGAAGGAATTGGCCTCCGCCTGGATCCGGTGCACCTGGTCGAGGTAGCCGGGGCCGAGCTCGTAGCCCTGGAAGTCCTTCGGGTACTCCTGCTGCTGGCGCTGCTCGGGGCGGCCACGGGCGATCCGGTCGAGCGTGTCGGCCTTCAGCCACGGCACCGACGCGCTGTCGGCGAGCAGCTGGCGGGCGAGTTCGGGGGAGGGGTTCCAGTGCCGTCCGGGCGCGACGACGAGGGTGCGGCCCGCGGCCTGCGGGCGCTCGGCGGTGATCATCGCGGTCTCGGCCAGGAAGCGCTGCTCGACCAGCGTCTTCCCGCCGGGCGCGCGGCTGTTCTGGTCGAGGATCTCCGAGAGCTTGTCGTCGTAGGTGAGGACGCTGTGCGTCCGGTTGTCGACCTGCGCCGTCGTCACCGCGCTCGGCGTCGCCCCGGTCGGGGACGGGCCGAAGGCGTTGTCGCTGCTCATCAGGATCGGCCCGGTGACCCGGCCGTGCTTGACGAGCTGCCTGAGCGTGCCGGGGCCGGCGACGCCGAGCGGCGGCCAGGCCATCGGGGTGCTCGGCTGCCCGCCCAGCACGTCGGTGGCGGTCTGGGCGTTCTTGTAGGCGAGCGCGACCTGGTTGTTCTGCTTGTTCCGGACGAGGGCGACCACGTCGGGGTCGGCGTAGGGGAGCGCGAAGTACTGGTCGCTCTTCATCGCCTGCTTGAGCGACTTCAGCCAGGCCTCGGCGGCGGAGCTCTTCGGCTTCTTCACCGAGTCGGCGTCCGGCGTGCTCCGGACCTGGTAGGAGCCGCTCGCCATCTGGCGCGCGTCGTCCAGCAAAGCGGGGTCGATCGCCCAGGTCACCGGGGTCTTGGTGGTCGCTGCGGCGGAGACCAGGCCGCCCAGCCTGCCGCCCTTGGCCAGCTGGGCGTTGAGGTCGTCGTCGGTGAACCCGTCCCCGGCGGTGCGGTGCTGCCGGTCGATCAGCGGCCAGACCCAGCCGATCCGCACGGGCTTCACGTCGCCGGGCTTGGGGGCGAAGGTCACGAAGGTGGTGACCCCGGCGACGACCTCCTGCGCGGCGTTCACGACCTCGACGCCGACCGGGTAGACGCCGAAGCGGCGCATGCCGATGTCGGCGGTGTTCGCGCTGAGGGAGAAGGCCTGGGCGCCGTTCGGGACGGCCGCCTTGGCGAGCTGGACGGGCTCGTCGCCCACGCCGACGAGCGCGGACGGCTGCGCGGCCGCGTAGCGCTCCAGCTGGGAGCGGTTGGTGAGGGGGCTGCCGCTGTAGCGCATGCGGATGGTCAGCCCGGGGAGCTGGCGTCCGGTGTGGTTCTCGACCGTGCCGGTGATCTGGACCTTGCCGCGCTTGCCCGAGGCTTCGGCGGCCTTGGGGCTGACGCTCGACAGCGCGAGCGCCACCTTCCCCTGCTGGGCCCGGCCCGGCGCGGCGGCGTCCGGGAGCCCGGCGGAGTCAGGGCTCGCCGGCCCGGCGGCCGTCATCCCGGCGCCGGACGCGATCTTCGCGCCGGTCGCGGGCATCCCGCCGGCCGGCAGGGCGAACGCGCCCGGCGCGGTGCATGCGAGAACGCACGGCACCAGGGCGGTCAGGGCCGCCACCCGTCCCGCCGCTCTCACGCCGCGCCCGCCCGGGAGCCGCCGAGAAGCGGCCGGGCGTCCAGTCTCCGCACCACGCGCTCGATGGTATCCGCGCCCGGCCTCCCGTCCGACCGCCCGGCGCCGCCACGTCAGGGATCGGCGCCGTGCGGCGGCCGGACGCGACCCGCCGGCCCCGACGTGACCGGCGCTCGCGAATGATCAGGACCGCCCGGTGGGCGGGGTGGTCAGGGCGCCTGGCGGGAGGTCTGCGGGGTGTTGCGGAGGGAGGAGGAGCCGGAGGGGCGGGCGGAGCGGGGGCGTCCGGCGGGACGGCCCCGCAGGCCGGGCGGCTCGATGTGCAGGGTGGGGGGCGTCTTGGCGGCGGACGGCGGCAGCAGGTGGCAGGGCTTGGCCGAGGTGAGCGCGCACAGGTCGGCGACCCGGATGCCGAGGGCCGTGGACGGCTCGCCGGTCGGGGTGTAGACGACGTCGTCGGGGGACCGGCTCTCGATGATCCCCTGGTCGATGAGCAGCGGCATCGCGGGCGGCAGCAGCAGCGGCGCGACCAGGCCCGCCGCGTACTCGGTGACGGCGTTGACCGTGTCCGCGCGGGCGGGGCGGACCTGGCGGGCGCCGACCTCGCGCCGGACGGCGTCCGGCAGGGGCTGGCGGCCCGCGCAGACCACGGCCCCGGCCAGGAACCGCTCGGCCCGGTACACGTGCTCGCAGGCGTAGACGCGGGTCACCAGGCACCGCTCCGCCGGGAGGCCGAGCGCCTCGGGCAGCTCGTCGGCGGTCGCGACGCCGAACGGCAGGCGCACGATCTCGTGCCGCGTCTCCCAGCCCAGCAGCGCGCGGTGAATGGTGAGGGCGTCCTTCATCTCCGGCTCCGTCCCGCGGGGTCCACACCCCGCATCCCGGTGGGTGTTCCGTTTCCCCGTGAGCCACTCTGTGAGGGGCTTCCCCACATACCCGTCCATTCGGCCCCGATGCGCGGCGTCGCACCCCGGACGTCCGCATTACCGCGCGGCCGCGGCCCTTTTCCCGGCATGGCCGTCCGCCTGCGCGTCCGGGCGGGATCCACTCCGCTCGGCGCGCCCGAGGCGCGCGGCTCCGTCGCACCCATGCGCCGCGGTCGGCGCGGTACCCGCGGTGGACCGCGCTGCCGGGGTTCCCCGCTACCGTTGTCGTTCATAGGTTCACCGCCGGCCGCGCGGGCGCTCGCGGGGGTGATCAGAACGTAACCCGGCTATCGCGCCATGTATAGAGGCGTGCGGGGTTCGCGGCGGTGAATAGTGCTTTGTCAGCAGTCGACCAAGGACATACGCTCGATGGCCGTGCCTGATCCCAACGCGATCCCGAACGCTCCCGACGCGGGCCGGGCCGCGATCTCCGAGCTGCTGTCCCGGGTCGCCCCGGTGGCCGAGGACCTGGCCGGACGGTTCACCGCCGCCGGGCACGAGCTGGCGCTCGTCGGCGGCCCGGTGCGCGACGCGCTGCTGCGCCGTCCCACCAAGGACGTGGACCTCACCACCGACGCCCCGCCGCAGCGCATCCTGGAGCTGATCGACGGCTGGGCGGACGCCGTCTGGACGATCGGCATCGAGTTCGGCACGGTCGGCCTCCGCAAGGACGGCCACGAGCTGGAGATCACGACCTACCGGTCGGAGACCTACGACCCCAGGTCCCGCAAGCCCGAGGTGTCCTACGGGACGTCCCTGGTGGAGGACCTGCGGCGGCGCGACTTCGCGGTGAACGCGATGGCGGTGAAGCTGCCCGCCTACGAGTTCGTCGACCCGTTCGGCGGCCTGGAGGACCTCGGCCGCGGCCTGCTGCGCACCCCCGGCCTGCCCGAGGACTCCTTCGGCGACGACCCGCTGCGGATGCTGCGCGCCGCCCGGTTCGCCTCCCAGCTGGGTTTCGCGGTCGCCCCCGACGTGGTCGCCGCGATGACCGGGATGGCGTCCCGGATCGAGATCGTGTCGGCCGAGCGCGTCCGGGACGAGCTGTCGAAGCTGCTGTGCGGCGCGCACCCGCGCGAGGGCCTGGCGCTGCTGGTCGACACCGGCCTCGCCGCGCACGTGCTGCCGGAGCTGCCCAAGCTGCGGCTGGAGATCGACGAGCACCACCGGCACAAGGACGTCTACGAGCACTCCCTGATCGTCCTGGAGCAGGCCATCGCGCAGGAGGAGCACGGCCCGGACCTGGTCCTGCGGCTGGCCGCGCTGCTGCACGACATCGGCAAGCCGAAGACCCGCCGGTTCGAGACGGGCGGGCGCGTCTCGTTCCACCACCACGAGGTGGTCGGCGCGAAGATGGCGCGCAAGCGGCTGACCGAGCTGCGCTACCCCAAGGACGTGGTCGGCGAGGTGTCCCGGCTGGTCGAGCTGCACCTGCGGTTCCACGGCTACGGGACGGGCGAGTGGACCGACTCGGCCGTCCGCCGGTACGTCCGGGACGCGGGCCCGCTGCTGTCCCGGCTGCACAAGCTGACCCGGGCCGACTGCACGACCCGCAACCGGCGCAAGGCCGAGCGGCTCCGCCGCACCTACGACGAGCTGGAGGTGCGGATCTCCCGGCTCGCCGAGGAGGAGGAGCTCGCCTCGATCCGGCCCGAGCTGGACGGCAACGAGATCCAGGAGATCCTCGGCATCCGGCCCGGCCCGATCGTCGGGAAGGCCTACAAGCACCTGCTCGAACTGCGCCTCGACCGGGGGCCCGTCGGGAAGGACGCCGCCACCGAGGCCCTGCGCGCCTGGGGGGCCGAGCAGGGCCTCACCCTGCCCGGGACCGCCGAGCCGCCGAACGACGAGCCGGCTGACGACGAGTCGGCGGAGGACGGGCGATGATCGACCTCCAGGTCGGGCGGATGAGCCCGCAGGCCGCCGAGGACCTGGTCGCCTTCGACCGCGAGCACATCTGGCACCCGTACGCGCCGATGCCCGCCGCGACCCCGGCGGTCCCGGTGGTGTCGGCGGCCGGGACGCGGCTCACCCTCGCCGACGGCACCGAGCTGATCGACGGGATGTCGTCCTGGTGGGCGGCGATCCACGGCTACCGGCACCCGAAGCTGGACGCGGCGGTCACCGCGCAGCTCGGGAAGATGGCGCACGTGATGTTCGGCGGGCTCACGCACCCGCCCGCCGTCCGGCTCGCCCGCAAGCTGGTCGACCTCATGCCCGGGCCGCTGACCAAGGTGTTCTTCGCCGACTCCGGCTCGGTCGCGGTCGAGGTCGCGATCAAGATGGCGCTGCAGTACTGGCGGTCGCGGGGACGGCCCGAGCGGCGCCGGCTGCTGACCGTCCGGGGCGGCTACCACGGCGACACCTTCGGCGACATGGCCGTCTGCGACCCCGTCACCGGCATGCACCACCTGTTCGGCGACGTGCTCGCCCAGCACGTGTTCGCGGACGTCCCGCCGCTCGGCTACGACGCCGACCCCGACCCGGACTACCTGGACGGCCTGCGCCGCCTCGCCGCCGAGCACGCCGACGAGATCGCCGGGGTGCTGGCCGAGCCGATCGTGCAGGGCGCGGGCGGGATGCGCTTCTACGCGCCCGAGTACCTCCTCGCGCTCCGCGAGATCGCCGACGAGCTGGGCGTCCCGCTGATCCTGGACGAGATCGCCACCGGCTTCGGCCGCACCGGCGAGATGTGGGGCTGCGACCACGCCGAGGTCGTGCCGGACATCATGTGCGTCGGCAAGGCCCTGACCGGCGGGTACATGACGATGGCCGCGACGCTCTGCACCGACGAGGTGGCCGGGGTGATCAGCGGCGGCGAGGCCGGGGCGCTGATGCACGGCCCCACCTACATGGCGAACCCGCTGGCCGCGTCGGTCGCGTCCGCGTCGATCGACCTGCTGCTCTCCCGCGACTGGCGCACCGAGATCGACACGATCGAGGCCGTCCTGACGGCGGGCCTGGAGCCCGCGCGGGAGCTGCCCGAGGTGGCGGACGTCCGCGTCCTCGGCGGTATCGCGGTGATCGAGATGCGCGAGCCGGTGGACACGGCGACCGTCCAGGACACCGCGATGGCCCACGGGGTCTGGCTGCGCCCGTTCGGGAAGCTGATCTACGCGATGCCGCCGTACGTCTGCACCGAGGACGAGCTGGAGCACATCGCCGACGCCATGTACGCCGCGGCGGCCGAGCCGCGGCCCTGAACGCCCTGCCCGTGAGCGTCCTGCCCGTGAGCGCCGTGCCCGTGAGCGCCGTGACTCCGAGTGCCGTGTCCCTGAGCGACGCGGCCTCGGGTGTCGCACGCGTGAATACAGTGATCGGGTGAGAAGCGGCGAGCTGCGGGGGATCCTGGCGGGACGGTACTTTCGCCGCCTCTATGCCACGCGCCTGGTCTCGCAGCTCACCGACGGCGTCTTCCAGGTCGCGCTCGCCGGGTACGTGTTCTTCTCGCCCGAGCGGCAGGCGTCGGCGGGCGAGGCGGCGGCGGCGTTCGCGATCACGCTGCTGCCGTACTCGGCGCTCGGCCCGTTCGCCGGCGTGTTCCTCGACCGGTGGCGGCGGCGGCAGATCCTGGTGTGGGCGCCGATGCTGCGCGCGGCGGTCGTGCTGGTCGTCGCGGTCATGGTCGCCGTGGACATGGACGGGCCGCCGTTCTTCGTCGGCGGCCTGGTCGTCCTCGGCGTGAACCGGTTCTTCCTGTCGGCGCTGTCGGCGGCGCTTCCGCACGTGGTCCGGCGGGAGCAGCTCGTCACCGCCAACGCGTTCGCCGTGACCTCCGGGACGATCATCGCGTTCGTCGGCGGGGGCCTCGGCTACCTGCTGCGCGCCGTGTTCGGCGCGGGCGCGGAGGGCACCGCGCTGCTGCTGGGCGCCGCCGGCGTGCTGTTCCTGCTCGCCGGGGTGGTAGCGCTGCTGCTGCCCAAGGACATGCTCGGCCCGCACGCGGGCGAGCCGACCGGCGGCGGGACGGCCCGGGAGGTTCTGAACGGCCTGGTGGACGGGGCCCGGCACATCGCGCGGCTGCGTCCGGCCGCGCTGGCGCTCGGCGCGATCTCCTTCCACAGGTTCCTGTACGGCGTCGTGCTGATGCAGACGCTGCTGCTCTGCCGGGGCCACTTCACCGGCGACGCCGAGGACGGCCTGCGCGTCGCGGCGGTGATGCTCGGCGTGTCCGGAGCCGGGTACTTCGCCGCCGCGCTGGTCACCCCGGCGGTCGTGCGGCGGATCAGCAAGCAGGCTTGGATCGCGCTCCTGCTCGCGAGCGGCGGGTTGTGCGTGCTGGTGTTCGGGCTGCCGTTCACCGAGGTGGCGTGGGCCGCGGCGTCGTTCGCGCTGGGCGTGTCGTCGCAGGGCGTGAAGCTGTGCGTCGACACGATCCTCCAGGAGACCGTCGAGGACGCCTACCGGGGCCGGGTCTTCGCGCTCTACGACATGCTCTTCAACGCCGCGTTCGCCGCGTCGGCCGCGCTCGCGGCGAGCTGGCTGCCGGTGAGCGGCGTCTCGTCCGGCACGGTCGCCGGTGTCGCCGCCCTCTACCTGCTGGGGGCGCTGGG
>NZ_JBFAOF010000325.1:0-7204 GCF_040675125.1 Spirillospora sp. NPDC049652
CAGCACTCCTCCGCCGGGTCGAACCACCGGCCGTTGAGGGCGTCCAGGTCGGCGGCGAGGGCCGCGCGCACGACGGGCAGCCGGGCCGGCAGTGCCGCGGAACGGAAGATCGGGGCGGCGAGCTGCCGGGCGTCCATCCAGCGGCGGGTCTGCTCGGCGGTCGGGAACCGGCCGCCCTGGAGCGGGTTGGCGTTCGGCACCGAGTCGCGGTTGGTGCGCGCCAGCACCTCCGTGACGAGCTCCGGATCGGTCACCACGACCACGCCCGTGTCGAACCGGAACACGTCGCCGTAACGGCGCCGGCAGTCCTCGAGAAAGCCCGCGGGATCGGCTTCGTAAGCCGTCAGATGGCGCGCGAGAATCCCGCCGCGCGGCCCGGGAATGGTCTCTTCAACACGCTGGGACACCTGGAATGCCGCCCTTTCACCGCCACCTGCCGACACGCATGGAAATGGCGCGGCGCCGGTTCGGCCATCGCCCTGCCCGGCACCGCGCCACCGTCTCCGCTAGCGGAGGCGGTAGATGACGTAACGGCCCTTCATCTGCGCCTTGTGCATGCCGAGGGCACGCTTGACCAGCCTCGCCATGGCCCACCGTCCTTTCGGTTCGCGCGGTTCCCGCCCTCGCGGGAGGCGTGTGCGCTCATCTAGACACACGGCGGCGGAGCGGGCAACAGCGCCCTGCGTCATTTTCTGCCGTCCGGTGCCGACCTAATTTCCCTCCCGGCTTCGCCACCTGCGGCATTACTGTGGGAAGTGGCGCGAGTTCGCGGCGCCCCGGAAGCCTTCGAGTATCACGCTGTAATGGCGCGGTAGCGGGAAGGCGCGCTCCCGCCCTGGGCTGACCGGGTGGGACCGGCGCCCGAGCGCTAGAACACGGCGTACAGGTGCTTCATCAGCGCCGGGGCCGGGGCGAAGCCGAGCCAGCGGTCGCGGACGACCTCGGGTTCGAGCTTCCCTGGATCCTCTGAGCGGATCCATTCCTCGCTCCAGCGCGTGAGCCACGGTGTCCAGTCCATGGGGAGCACTATTCCGAGGGCCTCGGACAGATAGGGCGGGGGCCTGGACGGGTGTGGGGGTCGTATAACGCCTTGAGCCCATCGCGACCAGGTCGCGATGGGCTCAAGGTTTTTGAAAGCTACGACCGCGGTGGTGCTGCGGTCCGGGCTCGGGGCCCGGCTTCCGCTCCTCGGGGATCTCGCGATCTACCCGGGGAGGACGAGGTGTGCCGCGGGGAGCCTGTACGGGCCTCCCGCGGCGAACCCGTCAATCAGGCGGTGACGATGTTCTCCGCCTGCGGGCCCTTCTGGCCCTGCGTGATGTCGAACGACACCTTCTGGCCTTCCTGGAGCTCGCGGAAGCCCTGGGCGGCGATGTTCGAGTAGTGGGCGAAGACGTCCGGGCCGCCGCCGTCCTGCTCGATGAAGCCGAAGCCCTTTTCGGAGTTGAACCACTTCACAGTACCGGTGGCCATATCGATCTCCTTCTGGTCGGTTCCCGGCCACACACCGTGCGTGGCCGGGGGCGCCGCGATGGCCCATCCGGAAGATCCAGAACAACAAAAAATGCGCCCGAGGTCAGATCCACCAGGCGCATGCAACATGTCTATGGGAACCGCAACTCCTCAGAGCCTAGCACATGGAACCGGATCGGAGGGGGTGCGCCTGTGATTTGAGCGTCAGGTGTCGCCGAGGGGCCGCGCCACCGCCGGTTCGGGCGCATACTACAGGTATGAAATCCTCTGGACCCACCGGGCGGCGGCGTCTGCCCACCAGCCCGTTTCCGCCCCCGCCCGCCGCTCCGCCCGTGCAGGAGTTCGAGCTCCACGACCGGGTCACGCACGACAAGTACGGGATGGGGCAGGTCGTGGGGATCGAGCCGGGCGGCGCTCTCCTGGTCGATTTCGGCACCCAGAAGGTAAAGATTCTCTCGCCGTACGTAAAGCTTCACAAGCTCTGAGGCCCGTGCCGGGCCCGCTCCCAGCGCCGCTGAATCCTGACGCCGGGCGTTCGTCGTGAAAGCCGGGAATCTCCCGGCACGGCCAGGGCGGGCCGGCACAGCGTGAATCCCCTTCGACGTGTCTCCCTTCGACGAGGACGCCGGCTCGGCCATGGCCGGGCTCAGCGCGTTCGGCACCGGATCCCGGGGAACCGGTGCCGAACGGCCTGGCGGGTCGGGGGGCGGGCCGTCAGGGGGCCGCTCCCGGGACCGTCCCGCCACCGCGCCGACCGCTACTGCTTCGCCTTGGTGACGAAGTCGGTCGTGTAGGTCTTGGACAGGTCGATGGTGTCCTTCTTGCCCTTGACGTTCGGGGAGAACTGGGCGAGCACCTCCAGGACGTTCTTGGCGCCGTCCGCCGGCATGACCCCGTCGGCGGTGAACATGCCGACCGAGTCGGCGATGGCCTTCTTGTAGAGGGCCGGGTCACCGCCCGCGTAGTCCGCGGGCATCTTCGCGGCGATCTCCTCCGGCTTGTGGGCCTTGATCCAGCCGAGCGTCTTCACGAAGGCGTTGGCGAGCTTCTGCACCGTCTCCGGGTTGGACTTGACGTAGTCGCAGTCCATGTACAGCGACGCCGCCGGGTAGAGGCCGCCGAGGGCCTTCCGCGTGCCCTCCTTGGTCCGCATGTCCAGCATCACCTTGGCCTTGCCGGACGTGGTGAGCTTGGCGATCGTCGGGTCGGTGGTCATGCCCGCGTCGATGCCGCCGTTGCCGAGGGCCGCGATGAACGTGGCGCCCGCGCCCGCCTTGACGGTGGTGTAGTCCGACGGCTGGACGCCCGCCCGGACGGCCAGGGCCCGCGTCAGGAAGTCGGTGGACGAGCCGGGGCTGGTGACGCCGAGCTTCGCGCCCTTGAACGCGGCGGGGGAGGAGATCTTCCCGGCCTTGTCGGTGGCGACCATCTCCGCCTCGCCGGGCACGTCGGCGAACTGCACGACGCTCTCGATGCACTTGCCCTTGGTCTGCAGGTCGACGGTGTGGTCGTAGAAGCCGACCACGCCCTGCACGTCCCCGGAGATCAGCACGTTCTCGGCGATCGCGCCGGCCGGCTCGGTCAGCAGCTGGACGTCGAGGCCCTGCTCCTTGAAGTAGCCCAGCTGGTCGGTGAGCTTGGCCGGCAGGTAGATGACCTTGTCGATGCCGCCGACCATGATCTTGACGGTGCCGCCGGAGTCGCCGGCCGACGAGGACGACTTGGAGCTGCGGCAGGAGGTCAGGGAGAGGGCGGTCATCGCGGCCAGGGCGGCGGCGGTGACGCGGTACGAGGTGCGCATGGGGTGGGGACTCCAGGAGAGAGGGGGGAGGGGGACGTTCGGGGTGGTCAGACGGGGTTGCTGTCGGCGGCCGACGGCGGGCGCCAGCGCAGCAGCCGGCCCTCGAGCATCGTCAGCAGCCACTCGGCGAGCAGCGCCAGCACGGTGATGATGATCATTCCGGCGTAGATGCCGGCCGCGTCGAAGGTGCCCTGCGCGTGGTTGATCAGCAGGCCGAGGCCCTTGTCGGCGCCGCTGTACTCGCCGACCACCGCGCCGATGATCGCGAAGCCGAACGCCGAGTGCAGCGAGGCCAGGATCCAGGACGTCGCGGACGGCACGACGACGGTGCGCAGCACGGCCCACCGGCCGGCGCCGAGGATCCGCGCGTTGTTGACCAGGTTCCGGTCCACCTCGCGGGCGCCCTGGAAGGCGTTGAAGAACACCGCGAAGAACACCAGCACGAACGCCGTGGCGACCTTGGACTGCATGCCGAGGCCGAACCAGATCACGAACAGCGAGGCCAGGATGATGCGCGGGATGGCGTTGGCGGCCTTGATGAACGGCGCGCAGACGTCCGACAGGAAGCGGCTGCGGCCGAGCACCACGCCCAGCACGACGCCGCCGAGCGAGCCGAGGACGAAGCCGAGGACGGCCTCGCGCAGCGTGTAGGAGATCTGCTCCCAGATGGAGCCCTGCGAGGTCCCGTTGCTGAACCAGTCGACCAGCCGGTCCCAGATCGAGCTCGGGCGCGAGTAGTAGAACGGGTCGATCCAGTGCCGCGCGGCCAGCTCCCAGGAGCCGAGCCACACCGCGACGAGCACGATCCGCACCAGGTAGATCGTGAGCCGGCGGCGCAGCGCGGCGGACTTGGCCTGGGCGACGGCCCGGGCCTCCTCCTCCGGGGTGGGCAGGGCGGACGCCGGGGCGGCCTTCGGGGCGCGCACGTCATGCGGCACGGCCGGTCCCCCTCTCCCGGGTGATCTGGACTTCCTCGCGCAGCGACTCCCAGACCTCGCGGTAGATGTCGAGGAACTCGGGCGTCAGCCGGACCTCCTCGGCGTCGCGCGGGCGCTCCAGCGGGACGTCGAAGACGCTTTTGACGGTGGCGGGCCCGGCGGTCATGACGACCACCCGGTCGGCCAGCACCAGGGCCTCCTCCAGGTCGTGGGTGACGAACACCACGGCCGCCCCCGACCCGGACCACAGCCGCAGCAGCTCGTCCTGCATGAGGCCGCGGGTCTGGACGTCCAGCGCGGAGAACGGCTCGTCCATCAGCAGGACGGACGGCTCGTTCACCAGCGTCTGGGCGAGGGCGACGCGCTTGCGCATGCCGCCGGACAGCTGGTGCGGGTAGTACTTCTCGAATCCGGCGAGGCCGACGCGGGCGACCCACTCGCGGGCCTGCTCGCGCGCCTCGCGCTTGGCGACGCCCCGGTAGCGGGGGCCGGTCGCGACGTTGTCGAGGACCGAACGCCAGGGCAGGACGGCGTCGTTCTGGAACATGTAGCCGACGCCGTCCGGGATCCCGGTCACGGGCTCGCCGTGCACCCGGACGGTTCCGGCGGACGGCGGCTCGAGGCCCGAGACCAGGGACAGGGTGGTGGACTTTCCGCATCCGGTGGGGCCGACGACGGCGACGAACTCACCGGGCGCGACGGTCAGGTTCAGGTCGCGCACGGCGGTGTGGAGGCCGGCGCCGGACCGGAAGCGTTTGGTGGCCCCGTGGAGTTCGATCACCGGGGCTTTCAGCTGGGACATGCCCGGCAGGCTAGGAAGTGACCGGGGTCACGGGAACCCTTGTCCGCGAAGCTCGCGCAAACCGCATAACCGCACGTTAAGCCCGTTGCGCGGGTTCTGCTCATATTGCTCGCGCGGGGCTGGGCGCGGGGTAAGGCATCGGGTACTTTGGCCTGCCATGTCCGTCCGCCTCCGCCTCCCGTTCGCCCGCCAGGTGCTGATCTTGCAGATCGCCGTGGTGGTCGTCGTGGGCTGCGCCGGCTACGCCCTGGTGGCCTGGCGGCTGGACGGCGAGCTGCGCGACCAGTTCGGCCAGCGCGCCCTCACCCTGGCCCGGAGCGTGGCCGCCGACCCGGACGTCGCCCGGTCCGTGGTCGCGGGCGACCCCGGCCATCTGGTGCAGGACCGCGCCGAACGCGTCCGGCGCCGGGCGGGGGCGCTGTTCGTCGTGGTCACCGACCGGGACGGCATCCGCTACTCCCATCCCACCGAGGCGCTGCTCGGGCGGCGGGTCAGCACCGACCCGTCCGCGCCGCTCGCCGGGCGCCAGGTCGTCCGGTTCGAGCGCGGGACGCTCGGGCTGTCGGTGCGCGGCAAGGTCCCCCTGTACGACCCGTCCGGGCCGGAACGCGCCGGGCAGGTCGTCGGCGAGGTCAGCGTCGGCTTCGACGCCGGGGCCATCGACCGCGAGCTGAATGACGCGCTCAGCGGGCTCACCGCGTTCGTCGCGGGGGCGCTGCTGCTCGGCGTCCTGGCCTCCGCCGCGATCGGGGTGCGGCTGCGCCGGCAGACCCTCGGCCTGGAGCCGTACGAGCTGGTCGAGCTGGTGCACGAACGCGAGGCGGTGCTGCACGGCGTCGGCGAGGGCGTCGTCGCGGTGGACGCCGCCGGGCGGGTCGCGGTCTGCAACGCCGAGGCGGCCCGGCTGCTCGGCACCCGACCCGAGCGTGGCGTCCCCGCCGGGGACCTGGACGTCCCCGGGACGCTCCGCGACGTCCTCGCCGGACGTGTCCCCGCCGCCGACCTGTTCATCACGGCGGGGGAGCGGGTGCTGGTGGTGAACCGGCGCGAGGTCCGGCGGCGCGGACGGGACCTCGGCGCGGTGGTCACCCTGCGCGACCGCACCGACGTGGAGACCCTCGCCCGCGAGCTCGACTCCGTCCGGACGCTGTTCGACGCGCTGCGCGCGCAGCGGCACGAGTACGCCAACCGGCTGCACACCCTGTCCGGGCTGCTGCACCTCGGCCACCACGAGCAGGCCGCCGGATACCTGGCGACGCTGGTCGCCGACGCGTCCGGCGCCCCCGCCGCCGAGCCGCTCCCGGCCGACCCGCTGTTCGACCCCTACCTCCAGGCGTTCCTGTCGGCCAAGTCCGCGGTCGCGGCCGAACGCGGCGTCCGGCTCGACGTCGGCCCCGGCAGCTTCGTCCCGGGGCGTGTCACCGACCCCCTGGACGTCACGACCGTCGTCGGCAACCTCGTGGACAACGCGGTGGAGGCCGCCCGGCTGGGGGAGCGGCGACCCGCCCGGGTCGAGGTCGAGCTCCTCGGCGACGGCTCCGACCTGCACGTCACCGTCGCCGACTCCGGCCCGGGCGTGCCGGACGGGCTGCGCGGCGAGATCTTCCGCGACGGCGTCACCACCCGCGAGCCCACGGGCGGCCGCGCCCGGGGCCTCGGCCTCGGGCTGGCCCGCCGCACCGCGCGCGCACGAGGCGGCGACGTGACCTTCGCCGACCCGCCGGGAGCGGACCCCGGGGACGGGCCGGCGGGCGCGGTCGTCGTGGCACGGTTGCCCGGAGTACTGGCGAAGGAGGCGGACCGGTGACCGACCAGGGGTTCCGCGTGCTCGTGGTGGACGACGACTTCCGGGTCGCGCAGGTCCACGCCGGATTCGTCGCGTCCGTGGACGGCTTCCAGGTCTGCGGGACCGCGCACAGCGCCGCCCGCGCCCGCGAACTGGCCGTCGAACTCGGCCCCGACCTGGTGCTGCTCGACGTCTACCTGCCCGACGCGTCCGGGCTGAGCCTGCTCCCCGACCTCGACGCCGACGTGATCATGGCGACCGCCGCGACCGACGCCGCCTCCGTCCGCGCCGCCCTCGCGCACGGCGCCCTGCACTACCTGGTCAAGCCGTTCGTGGCCGAGGCCCTCACCGCGCGCCTCGCCGCCTACGCCCGCTACCGCCGCGCCCTCGCCGGCCCGGGGGAG
>NZ_JBFAOF010000326.1:0-7193 GCF_040675125.1 Spirillospora sp. NPDC049652
GGGCTCCGTGGGCGGCGGGTGGGGCGTGGGCGGCCAGGCCGGGGCTCAGCCTCTGATCCACTCACCGTCGCGGCAGGTCCACTTGATGCCGAGCCAGCTCCAGTCGCTCTCGCCGTCCTTGTAGGTGCGGGCGCTGGCGCTGACCCGGCCCATGAAGCCCACTCCCGACACCCAGAGGCAGGAGTGGCCCTCCGCGGGGAGGGCCCGGCGCTTGGTCGGGTCGTCGTCGGGGACCACGCACTTCTTGAGCTTGGAGAAGAAGATCTCGTCGTCGCGTGGGCACTTCGGATCGGGGTCGGTGGCCGCGCGCGCGGACGTGCCGGTGGCCATCGCTCCGGCGGTCAGCGCGGCCGCCACCGGTAGGGCGGCGGCCACGGCGGCGATCCGGCGTTTCCTCATCGGCATCCTTCTACCTCACTTTCTGTCACCAGAATGACTACAGAAAGTGAGTTTCCCTGTTCGGGGCGGAGTCAATCACGGGACCGCGGAGGCGTCCGGTCCGGGAGGCGACGGCCAGCCGCCAACCTCTCGCCGCGTCAGTGGCTCGCGGTGTCCTCGGGAACGCGCGGGGCCGGGCTCGCGGCCGGTGCCGGTTCCGTGCTCCTGGTCAGCCACAGGCCGGTGAGCACGGCCGTGGCCAGCGTGACGACGCCGGCGACGAGGAAGGCGCTGTCGAGCCCCTGCTCGAAGGAGGCGCCGCCGGACTGCCGGGTGCGGACGACGGCCCCGAGCACCGCCACGCCGAGGACCGCGCCGATCTGCCGGGTGGTGCTGCTGACGCCCGACGCCAGGCCGCCCTCCTGCGGGCTGACCGACTGGATGGCGGCGCCGGTCAGCGGGGACATGGTCAGGGCGAAGCCGATGCCGACGACGGCCAGCCGCCACCACACGTTCGCGTAGCCGGTGTCGGCGTGCACGTAGCCCAGCGCCAGCAGGCCCAGCCCGGCGAGCGCCAGCCCGGCGGTGACCATGATCCGGAAGCCGTGCCGGGCGGCGAGCCGGCCCGCGAACGGGCTGACGACGACCATCGCGAGCGTGGCGGGCAGGGTCTGCACCCCGGCCCGCAGGATCGAGCTGCCCTGGACGTAGACGAAGAACTGGGAGAAGAAGAACGACGAGCCCATAAGCGCGAAACCGACCACGACCATCGCCGTGTTGGAGACCGTGAACAGCCGCTGCCGGAAGAGCCGCAGCGGCAGCATCGGAGCCGCGACCCGCCCCTCGACGACCAGGAAGACGGCGAGGATCGCGGCCCCGGCGGCGAAGCTGCCGAGGATCACCGGCGCGGTCCAGCCGCGGGAGCCGCCCTCGATCAGCCCGTAGGTCAGCGCCCCGACGCCCAGGACGGACAGGACCGTCCCCGGGACGTCGATCGCCGGCGCGTTCGGGTTGCGGGACTCGCCCAGCGTGCGCAGGCCGGCGACCAGAAGGACCACGCCGACGGGCAGGTTGACCAGGAAGATCGCGGGCCACCCGAAGGCCTCGACCAGGACGCCGCCGGCCAGGGGTCCGGCGGCCAGGCCGATGCCGCTGAATCCGGCCCACAGTCCGATCGCCCTGACCCGCTCCTGCGGAACCGGGTACGCGGCGGCGAGCAGGGCCAGCGAGGCAGGGCTCAACGCCGCGGCTCCGACGCCCTGCAGGACCCGCCCGGCGATCAGCCAGCCGATCGAGGGCGCGGCGGAGCACAGGACGGACGCGGCGGTGAACACCACGACGCCGGCCAGGAACATCCGCTTGCGGCCGAAGCGGTCGGCGAAGACGCCGCCGGACAGCAGCAGCATGGCGACCAGCAGCACGTAGGCGTCGACGATCCACTGCAGCCCGGTCAGCTGGGTGTGCAGCCGCTCCTGCATGTCGGGCAGCGCCGCCCCGACGATCGTGTTGTCGAGCAGCACCATGAACTGCCCCAGGCAGGTCACCGTGAGCAGGGCCGCCCGATTCGGCGCGGCCGCCGGGTTCGGCGCGGCCACCGGCGGTGCAGACGTCATCATGTTCTCCTAAAGCAGGTCTCTACTGCGTTAGGAACCTAGACGGCCGAGGCTCTAAACGCAACTGCGGGCTGCGCTAAGGTGGGGCGCATGGAGGAACGAACGCCGGTTCGGCGGCCCGGCGGGCGCAGCGCCCGTGTCCGCGCGGCGGTGCACCAGGCCGTCACGGACCTGGTCGGCGAGCGCGGCTACGGCGAGTTCACGGTCGGGGACGTCGCGGCGCGCGCGGGCGTCGCCGACACCAGCGTCTACCGCCGGTGGGGCACTCTGGAGGCGCTGCTCATCGACGTGGCGCTCACGCGGCTGAAGGCGCAGTCGCCGATGCCCGACACCGGGAGCCTGGCCGGTGACCTGCACGCCTATGCGGCGCAGGTGGCGCGCGAGATCACCGGATCCGACGGCCTGGCCGTGTTGCGCCTGGTCGTCGCCCTGTCGAACCGGGGCGAACGGGGGCTGCGGGCGCGTGACGACTTCCTCGCGGAGCGCGCCCGGCTCATGCAGGCCATGCTCGACCGCGCCGCCGAGCGCGGCGAGAACCCGCCCGACGCGCTGGACGTGCTCGACCACGTGATGGCCCCGATGTACATCCGCGTCCTGTTCGGCGCGGGCCCGCTCACCCCGGACTACATCGCCGGCCTGGTCGACCGGTTGCTGGGGCGCGCCTGATCCCTGGCCGCCAGGGTGAGAAGGCGCTCACCTTCATTCGAACCATCACTGTCCGCAGCTGTCTCGCAACCTAGTGTGAATGGGTGCGGGCCGACGCCGCCCGCGTCCTTTCCCGGCACCGAGACAGGGGAGCGACGATGACCTCCAACGACACGCCCACCACCGGCGGCATCCCGGCCGGGACCGGCGGGGGCACCGGCGGCGCGGTGGTCAACAGCGGGACGGCCTGGGAGAACTACTGGCACCAGGTGGACCGGGGCGAGCTCGCCGAACCTCCCTGGAACGCGGCCTCCGGCGAGACGCCGGTGCCGTACCTGGCGATCATGCAGCAGGCTCTGCCCGCCGACCTGCCCCTCGTGGACATGGGCTGCGGAGACGGAAGGCTCACCCGGCACCTGTCCCGGCACTACGACCGGGTGATGGGGCTGGACGTCTCGGCCAGCGCGATCGCACGAGCCCGCCAGGATCCCGGGGCGTCCAACGTCGAGTACGAGGTGCTGGACCTGTCCGACGAGGACGGCGCGCAGCGGCTCGCCCACCGGCTGGGGGAGGCCAACGTGCACATGCGGGGCGTCCTGCACGCCATGCCGCCCCACACCTGGCCCGCCGCGCTGCGTGCCCTGGCCACTCTGACCGGCCGTCGCGGACGCGTCTTCGACATCGAGGTCCGCCACGACGGCGCGCACCTGGGGCAGGGGTCCCGCAGCCGGACCCTGATCGCCCGGCACGGGCAGGCCCCCGACCGCGTCGCCGACGTCGGACGGGCCGGCCTGAGCCTGCAGAGGATCGACGACCTGGCCGCCCTGTTCCGGGACGCGGGCTGGCACGTCGTCGAGGCCGGGCACGAGACCTACACCTCCGACATCCGCCTCCCGGACGGCAGCCTGGTGGACTACCCGTTCCAGTACGTGCTCGCCCAGCCGGTCCGGTCGCCGTCCAGCTAGCGGACCGACCGGAGGACGCGGGCGGGGGTCATCGCCTCCGTTCGCCGAGCAGCACGGGCAGCGCGCTGACGCTGTTGCCCAGCACCGAGACCAGGGGAGGCAGCCGGTCCGGGCGCTCGGCCGGCGACAGGCACGGGAACGCCCGGAACAGTTCCGCCAAGGCGACCCGCGCCTCCAGCCTGGCCAGGGACGCTCCGAGACAGAAGTGCCGCCCGCGCCCGAAGGACAGGTGCTCCTCGGGCGGGGCGGCCAGGTCGAACCGGTCGGCCCGGCGTCCGTAGCGGCCCGGGTCGCGGCCCGCCGACGCGTAGCACGCCAGGACGGCCTGGCCCCGGTGCACCCGGACGCCGCCGATCTCCAGATCGCGCACCGCGTAGCGCATCGGAAGGTAGGCCGTGGGCGCGTCCCAGCGCAGGCACTCCTCCACCACCGCGCTCCACGGACGGTGCCCGCCGCACACCGACTCCCGCTGGCCGGGCATGGTGAGCAGCGCCCGGACGGCGTTGGTGACGAGGTTGACGGTGGTCACGTGCCCGGCGACGAGCAGCAGCTCCAGCGTGTCGAGCACGTCCTCGGCGAGCGGCTCCGAACCGTCCCGGTGGCGCCCGTGGTGGCCGCGCGCGGCGATCAGGTCGCCGATCAGGTCCTCGCCCGGCGCCCTTCGCCGCCGGCGCAGGACCTCCCCGAGCAGGTCGCGCAGCCGGGCGCGTGCGGCGCTCACCGCGCCGGGCGCGCCGCCCGTCCTCGCGGCGGTCTCCAACTGCTCGTGGATCGCGGGCCGCAGGGGACGCGGGACGCCCAGCAGTTCGAAGATGACGTCCCGGGCGAGCGGGTAGGCGTACCGCGCCCGGAGATCGGCGGGGCCGGCGGACCGTTCGGTGAGCTCGTCGAGCAGGCCCGTGGCGATCTCGGCGATGCCCGGCCGCAGCGCCTCGATCCGGCGCGGGGAGAAGGCTCGTGCCAGCGGGCTCCGCAGGCTCCGGTGGCGAACGCCCTCGGTGTTGATCAGCGAGGTGTCGGCCGCCATCCGGCCGATCGTGGACCGCGGGCGTGCCGCCGCCCGGGCCGCCGCGTCCCAGTGGCGCACCTCCCGCGACAGGTCCGGATGGGTGAGGACGGCCTCCAGCGAGTCGTGTCGGGCGGCGGCCCACGCCACCGTCCCCTCCACCTCCACCAGGGCCAGCGGGCCGGCCCTCCTCAGCCGCACGCCGTCGGCGTGGACGTCGGGAGCGGCCGGATTGATGACGTACCGGCCGCACGCGTCATCGGTCACGGTCCGGGTCCTCTCGGTCAGGACGGCGCCGGGCCGCCGGTCCCGCTCTGGTAGCGGAGGCGCAGGGCGGCCTTGTCGGGCTTGCCGGCGGGAGTGCGAGGGATGCGGTCGACGAACCACAGGTGCCGCGGCTCGCAGCGCCTGCCCAGCGTCTCGCGGACCAGCAGGCGGAGCTCCCCGGGGTCGAGGCGGTGTCCGTCCCGTCCGACGACGACACCCGCCAGGAGCGGCTCGACCGGGTGCGGCAGGGTGAACACGGCCGCCTCCACCACCGCCGGATGGCGGGCCAGGACGTGCTCGATGGGATGAGAGTAGATCCCGCCGGGGAGCCGGTCCTCGACCCGGTCGACCAGGAACAGGAAGCCCTGTTCGTCGAGCCGTCCCAGGTCGCCGGTGTGCAGCCAGCCGTCGTGCATAACGCGGGCGGTGCGTTCCGGGTCGGCGAGGTAGCCCCGCATGCGCTGCGGGGAACGGACCCACACCTCGCCGACCTCACCGGCGGGCAGCGCCGTCCCGCGCTGGTCGCGGACGCTCAACTCGACGCCGGGGACGGCGCGGCCCGCGCTGCTCAGGAGTTCGGGCCGGGCGTGCTCGGCCGGGGAGAGCGCGGTGATGAACCCGCCCTCGCTGGTGCCGTAGTTCTGCGTCAGCACCGGCCCGAGCAGCTCCAGCGCCCGCGCGGTGCGGGCCGGGACGGCGGCCGCGCCGCCGTACACCGCCAGCCTCACGCTCTCCAGCCGGGTGCCGGACGCCTGGAGGTGCTCGGTGAGCGCGTAGAGGTCGATCGGCCGGCCGGCGAGCAGGTGCGTCACCTGCGCGCGGCGCACGGCGGCGGCCACTCGCTCCGGCCGGCGGTCGGGCTGCAGGTGGACGGCGCCGCCGCCGGCCAGCGTCCACCATGCGACCAGGTCGGGCAGGTACCGGGGCGCGGGCGTCACCAGGAACCGCCACGGCCCTGGTCCGAACAGCGCCTGCGCCGTCCGGAACTGGGCGGCCTCGGCGCGGTGGCTGTACGCCACCGCCTTGCGCTCGCCGGTCGTGCCGCTGGAGAACACGACCAGGCCCGTCGCGTCGGGATCGGGAGGATCGAGCACCACCGGCTGCCGCACGTCGGAGGCGAACAACCCGTCCGGGTCCTGCGCCGTCTGGGCGAGCCGGTGGACGATCGGCGCGGGATGCTCGGCCAGCAGCGCGTCCGCCTCCGCCTTCCGCGACGGCTCGTACAGCAGGACGCGCGCGCCCAGCGCCTTCATCCCGCGCGCGGCCGCCTCAACCGGCGTCTCCGGGCAGACATGGATGTAGGCGCAGCCCAGCAGGAACGCCACGACCCTGCCGACGGCCGACTCCGCCCGGTCCCCGTACAGGGAGGCGATCGCGTCGCCGGGCCGCACGCCGCGCGCGGTGAGCGTGTGCGCGCCGGCCGCCGCCATCGCCAGGACGGCGTGGCCCGACAGGCGACGCGTTCCGCACACCAGCACGTCGCGGGCGCCCGCGGAGCGGAGCCCGGCGATGACGGCCCGTCCGAGACCTCTGCCGTCCTCTGGCCTCGCCGTCATCGCCTCACCCCGTCCGCCGGGACACGTTCAGCTTGGCGACCGGGATGCCCGGGTCCCGGCCGAGGTACAGGTCGCGGACGATCTGCCCGGCGGCGGGGGCGACGCACAGGCCGTGCCCGGAGAAGCCGGCCGCGTACAGGAACGGCGTGTCGCCCGGCGCGCGGCCGATGAAGGCGGTCCGGTCGGGGCTGGCGTCCCGGACGCCGGTGAAGGCGGTCTCCAGGCGCGCCCCGGCGAGGACCGGGTAGGTGAGCGCGAGCTGCCGGGCCACCCGGGCGCGCCAGTCGGCCTGGTCGGGGCCGGGGTACCCCATCCCGACCAGCAGGCCCTCGCCGCGGCGGCGGACCAGCAGTCCGCTGGCGGCGTGCAGGGTGATCGGGATGTCCGTCGCGCCCGGCAGGGGACCGGCGGTCAGCAGTTCCTGCATGACCGGCTCGGGCAGCGGCAGGTCCACCCCCGCCATCCGGGCGATCGGAGCCGACCAGGCGCCCGCGGCGCAGACGACGGTCCCGGCCGTGACGGCCCGGCCGCCCTCGATGTCGACACGGCCCGTGACGGTGTCCACGCCGGTCACCCGGCATCCGGAGAAGACCCCGGCGCCCGCCTGCCGAGCTGCCCGGGCGAATCCGGCGACGATGGCGGCGGTGTCGGAGACGTACGCCTGCGGCGACCATGCCGCCGCCACCACCGGCAGGTCCGGACTGATCAGCGGGTTGCGCCTGCGGGCCTCGGCCGGGTCGACCAGCTCGACGTCCACGCCGAC
>NZ_JBFAOF010000327.1:0-7177 GCF_040675125.1 Spirillospora sp. NPDC049652
GGCCGCCGGTCCCGGCGGCGTGTCAGATCAGCTCGTTCCGGCTCGGCGGGTCAGCCGCCGTCGAGGACGTGGTGGACGAGTTCGCGCAGCGGCCCCGTGAGCTGCGCCTCCCCGACGGACGCGGCGCGGCCGTCGATGTCGATGTCGTACACGAACTGGTCCGGGATGCGGCCGGGGGGAGGCAGCCGCGCCAGGTCGACGCGTCCGACCAGCCCGGCCAGCAGGGGGTCGTCGGCGCTGTCGGCCTGGCCGCGCCGCTCGATCCCGGCGAAGCCGCCGCTACGGACCACCGTCACCTTCATCAGGGTTCTCCTCCGCTCTCACCGCGGGTCGTGAGAGAACCACCCGTCCGGGGGGTGAGATTCTCACGTCACACGTGGACGCCTACCCCCGTCCACGCGTCCCGTACCGCGGTCACCTCGGCGGCGGACGCGCCGTACAGCGTTCCGGCCGTGTCCACGGTCGCCGCCGCGAATCCGGCGAAATCCACCGTGGCCGGCAGTGTGCCGCCGGTCAGCGTCCCGTACCAGATCCGCCCGGCCCGCTCCCAGGCGTGCCCGCCGATGGCGGCGGCGGCCAGGTAGAACGCCCGGTTCGGGATTCCCGAGTTGATATGTACCCCGCCATTGTCCCGGTACGTGTTGACGTAGTGGGCCATGTCGGCGGGCTGGGGGTCCTTGCCGAGCTGGGGGTCGTCGTAGGCGGTGCCCGGGGCCTTCATGGACCGCAGCGCCACGCCGTGCACGCTCGCCGCGAGCAGCCCCTGCCCGATCAGCCAGTCGGCCTGGTCGGCGGTCTGGCCGAGGTGCCACTGCTTGATCAGCGAGCCGAACACGTCCGAGACCGACTCGTTGAGCGCGCCGGACTGGCCGTAGTACTCCAGGCCGGCGGTGAACTGGGTGACGCCGTGGGTGAGCTCGTGCCCGGTGACGTCCAGCGGGCCGGTGAACTCGGTGAACAGGGTGCCGTCGCCGTCCCCGTACACCATCTGCTCGCCGTTCCAGAAGGCGTTGTCGTAGCCCTGCCCGTAGTGCACGGTCGACACCATCGGCAGGCCCGCGCCGTCGATGGAGTCGCGCCGGTAGGCGGCCTCGTAGAAGTCGAAGACGACGCCGAGCCAGTCGTAGGCCTGGTTCACGACGGCGTCGGAGGTGGCTTCGGCCCCCTCGGCGCGGACGGTCCGGCCGGGCAGCGTCTCGCTGTTCCCGGCGTCGTCGATCGTCCGCTTGGGGGTGAAGTCCTCGGTGGCGGTGGGGGGCGTGACCGGCAGGACCCGGCGCTCGGTGCGCTGGGCGCTGCTGATCACCAGGCTGCGGCGGGCGGACTCGCGCAGCGACGGGTCGTCGGCCTGGCGGGCCAGGTGGTCCAGGATGTGCGGCGGCACGATGGTGCATCTCATGGGGACAACGCTGTCACCGCGGGGTGACCCGGGCCACGTCTTCGGGCACAGTCGCGCGGCCGAATCCGGTCGCTGAGCGTAATGATCTCGTCTCGGAGGGAAGGATCATGCCGGGGATGTGCCGAGTGTGTGCGGATCGGCCGTTCCCGTGCGGGCGCACGCCCGGACGTGGGCGACAATGGTCCGGTGACCCTGTACCGCGACGAGGGCGTCGTCCTGCGCACCCAGAAGCTGGGCGAGGCCGACCGCATCGTGACCGTGCTGACCCGGCGCTCCGGCCGGATCCGCGCGGCGGCCAAGGGGGTCCGCAAGACCAAGTCCCGGTTCGGGGCGCGGCTGGAGCCGTTCACCCACGTGGACCTCCAGCTCTACGAGCGGCGCTCGCTCGACCTGATCACCCAGGCCGAGACGCTGCGCCCGTACGGCGAGCGGCTGGTCGTCGACTACCCCCGGTACACGGCGGGGACGGCCATGCTGGAGACCGCCGAGAAGCTCACCGCCGCCGAGCGCGAACCGGCGCTGCGGCAGTTCCTGCTGCTGGTCGGCGGGCTGCGCACGCTCGCGGACGGCTCGCACGATCCCCGCCTGGTGCTCGACGCGTTCCTGCTGCGGTCGCTGTCGGTGGCGGGCTGGGCCCCGGCGCTGGACGAGTGCAGCCGCTGCGGCGACCGGGGGCAGCTGCGCGGCTTCTCCATCGCGGGCGGCGGCGCGATGTGCGCCCGCTGCCGCCAGCCGGGCACGGCGACGCCCGCGCCGCCGACGTTCGCGCTGATGCTGGCGCTGCTGCGCGGCGAGTGGGACTACGCCGACGACTCCGAGCAGCGGCACCGGGTGGAGTGCAGCGGCCTGGTGGCCGCCTACCTGCAGTGGCACCTGGAGCACGGCATCCGCTCGCTGCGCCACGTCGAGCGCGACACCGGCGCGCGCGGGCACCGCGACCTCCCCGCCGGTCCCGGCGGGACGACCGACAGGGAGACAGTTTGAGCAGGGCCGCCGTTCAGCCGCCGTATCCCCACCCGACCGGGGCGCGCCCGCCCGCGATCCCGAGCGAGCTCGTGCCGCGGCACGTGGCGATCGTGATGGACGGCAACGGGCGCTGGGCCAAGGAGCGCGGGCTGCCCCGCACCGAGGGCCACAAGCGCGGCGAGGACTCGCTGTTCGACGTGATCATGGGTGCGATCGAGCTGGGCGTGCCCTACGTGTCGGCCTACGCGTTCTCCACCGAGAACTGGCGGCGCTCGCCGGACGAGGTGCGCTTCCTGATGGGCTTCAACCGGGACGTGATCCGCCGCCGCCGCGACCAGCTCCACTCGATGGGCGTGCGGGTGCGGTGGGCCGGCCGGCGGCCCCGGCTCTGGCGCAGCGTGATCAAGGAGCTGGAGGACGCCGAGGCCATGACCCGCGACAACGACGTCCTCACCCTGCAGTTCTGCGTGAACTACGGCGGCCGGGCCGAGATCGTGGACGCCGCCGCGCAGCTCGCCCGGGACGTCCGGGACGGCAAGGTCAACCCGGACAAGATCTCCGAGAAGACCTTCGCGAAGTACCTCGACGAGCCCGGCATCCCGGACGTGGACCTGTTCCTGCGCTCGTCCGGGGAGCAGCGCACGTCCAACTTCCTGATCTGGCAGTCGGCGTACGCGGAGATGGTCTTCCTCGACACGCTCTGGCCCGACTTCGACCGCCGCCACCTCTGGCACGCCTGCGAGGTCTACGCCAGCCGGGACCGCCGCTACGGCGGGGCCGAGCCGAACCCCGTGCCCGTCGCGCCGTAGGGGCCGTGCCGCCTGACCGGTCGGCTCGCCGCGCCGTCGCCGAGGGCGCGGCGCGCCCTCCGGCGAGGGTTAGTCGATATTTCCTACCGAGTTTGTTGACTTAGGTCGGGCGGGCGGACTAGCGTCGTCCGCATGGCGCATTCTCTGCTGGAGTCGCCCCCCGCCCGCGCGACCCGGGTCGAGCCCGTCGCCGGGCGCATCGGCGCGGCCGTCGCGGGCGTCCGGCTGTCCGGCGGCCTCGACGACGAGACGGCGCGGCAGTTGCGCCGCGCGCTGCTCCGGCACAAGGTGCTGTTCCTGCGCGGGCAGCACGGACTCGGGCGCGCCGACCAGACCGCGCTCGCCGAGGTGTTCGGCGAGCCAGCGCCGCCGGTCGTGCGGTCCGGCTGCGCCGCGCCCCGGCACGCGGGCGGCTGGCACACCGACGGGAGCGACACGATGCGTCCGCCGGGCGTCTCGGTGCTCCAGGCGCTGAACGTCCCGCCCTTCGGGGGCGACACCGTGTGGGCGAACACCGCCGCCGCCTATGAGGGGCTGCCGCCCGAACTGCGCGAGGTGGCCGACCGGCTCTGGATCGAGCACGCGGGCCCGGACGGCGTGCTGGAGCACCCGCTGGCGACCGTCCACCCGGAGACGGGGGAGCGGGTGCTGCTGCTGGGCGGGTACGCGCGTCGCGTCGCGGGCCTCAGCGCGGAGGCGGACGCGGAGGCGCTGTTCCGGCTGTTCCAGGGCCATGTGACCGCGCTGGAGAACACCGTCCGCTGGCGCTGGCGGCCGGGCGACGTGGTCGTCTGGGACAACCGCGCGACCCAGCACCGGGACGTGCGCGACGTCGGCGAGCGGGCGGCGGGGGAGCGGCGGCTCCGCCTGGTGGCCTGCGCCGGAGGCACCCCCCTCCCGCTCCGCCCGCGCTCCTGACGAGCACCGGCTGACGGGCCTCGGCTGACGGAACCGGACCGGCGGGCTCCGACCGACGCTTGCGGCCCAACGGGTGCGGACGACGGCGCTTCTGACGGGCGCGGGCTGACGGGTTCGGGCGGAGTGGCGGGCCGTTTCGGGAACGGGCCGAGGGGCCGGCGCCGGGTGGCGCCGGCCGGTGCGGCGGACGTCAGGCGAGCGCCGCGTCCAGGGTGATCTTCGTGCCGGCGAGCGCCTTGCTCACCGGGCAGTTGGCCTTGGCGTCCTGCGCGGCCTTCTCGAAGTCGGCCGCGGACAGGCCGGGCACGCTCGCCCGGACGGTCAGGTGGATCCCGGTGATGCCCTCCCCGGGCTGGAAGGTGACCTCGGCCTTGGTGTCGACCTTCTCCGGCGGCGTGCCCGCGCCGGCGAGGCCGTGCGAGAGCGCCATCGAGTAGCAGGTGGAGTGCGCGGCCGCGATGAGCTCCTCGGGGCTGGTGCGCCCGTTCGGCTCCTCGGCCCGGGACGGCCAGCTGACCTCGTACGTGCCGATCTTGGACGAGTCCAGCGAGACCGTCCCCTGGCCGCCCATGAGCGGCCCTTCCCAGTGCGCGTTGGCGATGCGAGTGGTAGCCATGCCCCCGATTCTGCCAACACCCCGGGGCGCGCCGGTCGGCGGCTCAGCGCACGAGCCTCCCGGACTCAGTGCACGAGCCTCCCGGCGGTGGTCCAGTCGTCGGCCATCGCCCGCTGCGCGGCGGCGAGGGTGACCTGACCGGCGCAGACGGCCTTGTAGAGCTTGAACTCGACCTGGTCCTTCGGGTTGGGGCTCCCGCCCGGCTCCGGCCAGAGGTTGCGCGGGTCGGTCGGGTGGCCGCCGATCGACAGCGGGATGAAGTGGTCCTCCTCGTACCCGGACGGGCTGGTGTCCTTGTAGCCGTACTCCTTGATCTGCTGTCTCTTCAGCCGGTTGGTGTACGTCACCGGTGGACGGATCTTCTTGGTGTAGCCCGCGACGCAGATCGTCTGGTGGATGTTGGCCTGCGTCACGTCCGGGTTCGTGGCGCCCGGCGTGCACTTCGGGTCGGGGCGCGTGGTGGCCGGGTCGAGGCTGGACGCGTGGCAGGAGCCGGGCGCGTGCGTCGGGACGTCCGTCGGAACGCCGGTCCCCGACTTCCCGGTCTTGGGGGCCGAGCCGGACCCGGTGTGTCCGGTGGTGGTGGCGGTGCCCCCGCAGGCGGCTGCGCCGGCGAGGACCGCGGCGCAGGCGGTGGCGAGCAGGGGACGAGTACGTCGGATCAGGAGCATCGGGGGGTCTCCTCAGAAGCGCGACCTGGTGGTCCTTTCGGACGCGATGGCCCATCTAGCCTGTCCGCGCAGACGAAGGTCATGCGGGTCGGGACGAATGTCCAGCGAAAGGGTGAGGCCCCGCGTCCGGACGTGACGGACGCGGGGCCTCGGCGGTCGCGGCCCGGCGGCGGGCTCGGCCCGCCCGCCGCCGGGCTGGCATTCGCGCGCTGCGCGCTCAAGCGGCGCGTTTTTTCGTTGCGCGTCGCTGCGCGGCTTGCGGAGTGCGTGGCGGCGCGGCTGGGGGAGTGCGCCGCGGCGCGTGTCGGTGAGCGGGCCGCTAGTTGACGTTCACGCCCGTCCAGGCGGCGGCGACGGCGTTGTACTGGGCGCTGCCCGCGCCGAAGAGGTCCTTGGCGGCGTTCAGCGTGGCCGTCCGCGCGCCCTTGTAGTCCGTGCTGGACGTCATGTAGGTGGTCAGCGCCCGGTACCAGATGCGCGTGGCCGCGTCCCGGCCGATCCCGCTGACGGCCTGGCCGTTGGCGGTCGGGCTGTCGTAGGCGACGCCGTTGATCGTCTTGGCGCCGCTGCCCTCGGACAGCAGGTAGTAGAAGTGGTTCGCCACGCCGGACGAGTAGTGCACGTCCAGGTTCTTCAGGTCCGCGGACCAGAAGTCGGGGGACTTGCCGTCCTTGCTCGGCTTGTCCATGAACCGCAGCGCGGGCTTGCCGAAGCCGGGCAGGACGACCCGCTCGCCGACCAGGTAGTCGCCCACTTCGGCCGGGTTGCCCGCGTAGAACTCGACGGCCGCCGCCATGATGTCGGAGGTCGCCTCGTTCAGGCCGCCGGACTCCCCGCTGTAGGTGAGGTTCGCGGTCGCGCTGGTCACGCCGTGGGTCATCTCGTGCGCCGCGACGTCCAGCGCGGTGAGCGGGGCGAGCTGCGTGCCGTCACCGTCGCCGTAGGTCATGCAGAAGCAGGAGTCGTCCCAGAAGGCGTTGGCGTAGTTCTTGTCGTAGTGGACGCGGTTGGACGAGCCCTTGCCGTCGCCCTTGATGCCGGTGCGGCCGAAGACCTCCTTGTAGAAGTCCCAGGTCTCGTTCGTGCCGTACTGCGCGTCCACGCCCGCCGAGGCGCGGTTGGTGTTCGTCCCGTCGCCGAAGTGGGTCGTGGTCGAGGTGAACACGGCCGTCGGCGCGCGGTAGATGCAGAAGGTGAGGAAGCAGATGTCGGACTTGTTCTGCGCGTCGCCGGTGTAGGTGTTCCCGCGCGTCGGGTCCTTCATCTGGTAGGACGTCCCGGACTTGGTGAGCTGCAGCGGGACCGTCCCCGAGTACAGGCCCTGGCCGTCGCCCGCGTCGGTCTTGATCGTCTCCTCGCGGAACAGGACCGCGCCGGTGCGCGCGTCCACGGAGGTGAACACGCGGCTGGGCGTCCCGTCGGCCTTCCTGCCCTCGGTCTTGAACCGCCAGGCGAGGCGCGGGAGGTGGTCGGCGGTGCGGGCCTCCACGACGAGCGTGCCGCCGTCGCGCAGCCGGTAGTTCCTGGCGGCCGCGGCCTTCTTGGCCTTCGCGGCGGAGACCTTGGGCGCGGTCGGGCTCGGCGCGGACCGCAGCGTGAGGCTCGTCCCCTCGTACGCGCCGGACCGGCTCTGGTGGACGACCACGTCGCCGCCGAGCACCGGCAGGTTCCGGAACGTCCGGGCCATGCGCGTGTGGGACGTCCCGTCCCGGTCCACGGCCACGCCGACGACCTGGAACCTCTGGTCCGTGGCCGCCTTCAGGTCGCCCGCGTGGACGGCGGCCGCGCCGAGCGCGCG
>NZ_JBFAOF010000328.1:0-7149 GCF_040675125.1 Spirillospora sp. NPDC049652
CGCGGGGAACCGGGGCGCGGCCCGGTCCGGCGACGGCAGCCCGAGCAGCGCCGCCGCGAGCGCCGCCCGGAGGTCCCGCCCGGAGCGCGGTGTCTCCGAGCGGAGGGTGAGCAGCGCCGCCGCCGCGCCGACGATCGTGTGCGCCACGTGCGGCAGCGGCTCGGGGGTCCCGACGGCGAGGAAGCCGAGCGGCCGGTCGCCCAGCCCGATCCCCTGGACGACCACGTGCGCGTCCCCGTCCACCAGGGACAGGCTGCCCACGACCGCCCGTCCGCGCGCCCCCGACCCGCGCGGGACGGCGGTGGACGCGGCCGGGCGGAGCCGGGCCAGGTCGGGGAGCAGGGCGGCGGCCCGGGACGCGGCGGACGCGGGCTCGGCATGCCGGACGGCCCCGGCGGCGTCCAGCAGCAACGCCCATCCGCCCAGCTCGCGGGCGAGCCGGACGATCACGGCGGACGGCCCGTCCAGCGCCGCGCGGGACAGGGCGCGCTGGGCCTGGAAGGCGCGGGTGACGTCCTCGTACCACTCGGCGGCGAGCATCCGGGAGACGGCCTTGCCGACCGCGATGAACGGCGTGGCGCGCGGCACCTCCAGCAGCGCCAGGCCGTGCGTCCGCGCGGCGGCGACCAGGGCCGGGGGCACCGCGTCGTGCACGACCCCGATCCCGAAGCCGACCCCGGCGACGCCCCGGCGCACCAGCCGCGCGACGTACCCGTCGGCGTTGTCCGGGGTCAGCCGCATGCCGGTGGTGAGCAGCAGCTCGCCGCCCTCCAGGTAGGCGGCCGGGTCCTCCAGCTCGCTGACCGCGACCCAGGCGACCGGCGCGTCCGCCGGGACGGGCGTCAGGGGACGCAGGCCGAGCCGGGGCAGCGCGGCGACGGCGGCGAGGCGGGGCGGCACGTCCGCCTCCTTTCCTTGGGGACGGGCCGAGTCGGCACGTCCGGGCCCCTTCTTCGGGACGGGCCGGGCGGCACGTCCGGGGCCTTTCGTCGGGACGGCCGGGCGGCGCGTCCGGGGTCCTTCCGTGAGGGCGAGCGGCGCGGCGGCGATTCGCCGCCGCGGCGAGTTCAGCCTACGGCCCCGCCGGTCTACCGTCGGCCGCATGACCAGCGAAATCGCGCAGGAACGGCGCATCGTCACGGAGATCCCCGGCCCCCGCTCCCGGGAGTTGCAGGAGCGCCGCAAGGCGGCCGTCCCGCCCGGCGTCGGCAGCGTGCTGCCGGTGTACGTGACGGACGCGGGCGGCGGCGTCGTGGTGGACGCCGACGGCAACTCGCTGATCGACTTCGGCTCCGGCATCGCCGTCACCAACGTCGGCAACGCCAACCCGCGCGTGGTCGAGCGGGTGAAGGCCCAGGTCGAGAGGTTCACCCACACCTGTTTCATGGTCGCGCCGTACGAGTCGTACGTGCGGGTGTGCGAGGCGCTGAACACCCTCACGCCGGGCGACCACGAGAAGCGGTCGATCCTGGTCAACAGCGGCGCGGAGGCGGTGGAGAACGCCGTCAAGATCGCCCGGTACGCGACCGGGCGGCAGGCCGTCGTGGTGTTCGACCACGGCTACCACGGCCGGACGCTGCTGACGATGACGCTGACCGCCAAGAACATGCCCTACAAGCAGGGGTTCGGGCCGTACGCGCCCGAGGTCTACCGGATGCCGCTCGCCTACCCGTTCCGCTGGCCGTCCGGGCCGGAGAACTGCGGGCCGGAGGCCGCCGCGCAGGCGATCGACCAGATCACCAAGCAGATCGGCCCGGAGAACGTGGCGGCCGTCGTGATCGAGCCGATCGCGGGCGAGGGCGGCTTCATCGAGCCCGCGCCGGGCTTCCTGCCGCGCATCGCCGAGTTCGCCCGGGACCACGGCATCCTGTTCGTCGCCGACGAGGTGCAGACCGGCTTCGCGCGCACCGGGCACCTGTTCGCGTGCGAGCACGAGGGCATCGTCCCGGACCTGATCACCACCGCGAAGGGCATCGCGGGCGGCCTGCCGCTCGCCGCCGTCACCGGCCGCGCCGACATCATGGACCAGGTGCACGGCGGCGGCCTCGGCGGCACCTACGGCGGCAACCCGCTCGCCTGCGAGGCGGCCCTGGGCGTCCTGGAGGAGATCGAGTCCGAGGGACTGGTCGAGCGCGCCCGCGCCATCGGCGACACGATGCTGCCGAGGCTGCGGGAGCTGGCCGCCAAGCACGAGGTGATCGGGGACGTCCGGGGACGCGGCGCGATGATCGCGATCGAGCTGGTCCAGCCCGGCACCAAGGACCCGAACCCCGAGGTCACCGCCGAGGTGGCGCGCCGCTGCCACGCCGCCGGGCTGCTCGTCCTCACCGCCGGGACCTACGGCAACGTGCTGCGCTTCCTGCCGCCGCTGGTCATCCCGGACCACCTGCTCGACGAGGGCCTCGGCATCCTCGCCGACGCCTTCGACGCCGTGACCGGCTGAGCCGTCCCGCGCGAAGAGGCCCGGAGCGCGCTCCGGGCCTCGGCCGTTGGGGAGTGGACGTCAGCGCAGGTTCAGGCCGATCACGACGGGGTCGTGGTCGGACGAGCGGTACGCGTCCGGGTGGTACAGGTACGGCGGGTTGTACTTGGTCGGGTAGCCCTCGGCGAGCGGCTCGTCCGCGTTGATGTGCCAGATCGCCGCGCCGGTGACGCGCCTGGACAGCGCCTTGCCGGTGAGGACGTGGTCCAGCTCGCCGGACTGGCCCTGGAAGACGTAGCTGTAGCGCTGCGCCGGCTTGACGAACCGCTCGGTCTGGCCGACGAGCCCGCCGCCGACCAGCGCCTTCACCGGGTCCTCGGCGGTGTAGGCGTTCAGGTCGCCGAGCACGACCGGGTTGGTCTCCTGGGCGGCGAGGTCCGCGACGGCCTTCGCCTGCGCGACGCGGCGCGGGTTGAAGCAGCCCTGGCCGTCGCCCTGGTCCTTGTCCGCGCCGGTAGCGCCGGTGCAGCCCTTGGACTTGAAGTGGTTGGCGATGAGCGTGAATCGCGCGCCCTTGCCGTTGGCGCGGGAGAAGGTCTGCACGAGCGGCGGGCGCTCGAAGACGGGCGCGTCGGACGAGCGCGCCGCGCCGACCGGCCGGACCCTGGCGGGCTTGTAGATCGCCGCGACATGGATCTCGTCGGTGCCCGGGTTCGGGTGCCGGATCCACGCGTAGGTGCCCGCGCCGACCTCGGCGTTCAGCTTGTCGACGAGGGTCTGGATGGCGGAGTCGGCGCCCGCGGCGTCGTTGTTCTCGACCTCCATGAGGCCCGCGACGTCGGGGTTCAGGCCCTTGATCGCGGCGACCAGCTTGGCGAGCTGCCGGTCGCGCTCCTCGGCGGTGGCCGCGCCGCGCTTGTTCAGCGTGGTGAACCAGTTCTCGGTGTTGAAGCTCGCGACGCGCACGTCACCGCCGACGGGCGACGGCTTGGCGTGGCGCGGGTTGGTCCGCGCGAACTTCGGCAGCCTGACCGGTTCGAGCCGGTAGCTGCCGAACCCCTGCGACATGATCGCGGTGAGGCCGGTCGTGGAGTCGCCGACGCGCAGGACCCTCGGCTTGGTGTACGGCGGGACGGGCGGGTTCTGGACGTTCGACCCGTCGTCCAGCAGGACGCGGTGGGCGTCGTTCCACTCCTGCGTCCGGCCGCGGCCCTCGGTCGGGTTGAACAGGCGTCCGGCCGACGACAGCGACACCTCGCCGTAGCGGCCGAGGTCGTACACCTCGGTGGCGGTGAGGCGCTGCTTGAAGCGGACGAGCATGCCCTCGTACCGCTCCATCGTCACGCCCTCGGGGAGCGGGAGCCGGACGTCGGCCGGCCGGACGGCGGTGCCGGTGCCGCAGACGTCCACGGCGGACGCGGGCGACAGCTCGGTCAGCCCGCTGTATTCGGTCACCTTGCCGGTGACCAGGACGCGGTCGCCCGCCTTGACGTCCTGGGTGGAGTACACGAACAGGCCCTCGGAGGTCGCCGGGTCGGCGTCCGGGGCGGGGTCCTGGATGTAGAACCCCTTGAGCTGGTCGGTCCGGCGGAAGTCGCCGGTCACGACGCCCTCGACGCGGACGGTCTGCCCGGCCAGGGGCGACGCGGCCGCGGACCCCTGGACCTGGGCGATCCGGTGGTCGGCGGGCGTCTCGCACGCGGTCGCGGGGGTCTCGGCGCGGGCGGGGCCGGAGTATCCGGCGAGCCCGGCGGCGGCGACGGCCGCGGTCGCGAATGCTGCTGCTTTTCGGCGCATGGGACGGGAGCGTAGGGGGGCCGATCCGCCCGAAACAGAACCAAGCATGAAGACTCCACCAATTTGTAATGAGATGCGGTGAATGCAGGGGTCTACGGGACATGTCGGACAGAAGCCGACTACCGGGACGGAGCGGTATCGTTCACGTCCGCCGCTGACCGGACCGGGACCGAGGCCGGTCACGCGCGGGCCGGATGCGAGAGGCTTCGACGGTGACCTCCACACCACTGTGCTGCACGCTGCTCGGGACGCTGACCGTCCGGCGCGGCGCCGCCCGGATCGGCACGGGACCGCCGCAGCAGGGCGCGCTGCTCGCCTTCCTGCTGCTGCGCGGCGGCCGGACCGCGGGCATCGGCGAGCTGGTCGCCGCGCTCTGGGAGGGCGAACCGCCCGTCCGCGCGGTCGGCATGATCCGCACGTACGTGTCCCGGCTGCGCGGCGCGCTGGAGGAGGACCGGACCCGGCCGCGCGTGCTGGTCTCGGTCGGCGGCGGATACGCGCTGCGCGTCCCGCCGGAGGCGGTCGACGCGGCGGTGTTCGAACGGCTCGTCCAGGACGGCCGCGCCGCCGCCGAGCGCGGCGACCACGCCGAGGCCCGCCGCCTGCTCCTGGACGCCGACGCCCTGTGGGGCGGCGAACCCCTGGTCGGCCTGCCCGGACCGTCCGCCGCGGCACATCGCGAACGTCTCCGGCTGCTTCGGCTCGGGGCGCTGGAAGCACGGCTGGCCGCCGACCTGGCCTTGGGAGGCCATGTCGAGGCGGCCGTCGAACTGGCCGCGCTCGCGGCGAGCCACCCGCTGCGCGAGAGCCTGCACGGCCTGCGCATGCTGGCCCTGTGGCGCAGCGGCCGCCGCGCCGAGGCGCTGGACGCCTACGCGACCGTCCGCCGGGCGCTCGCCGAAGAGCTGGGCGCCCGTCCGAGCGCCGCGCTCCAGGACCTGCACCAGCGCATCCTCCGCTCCGCTCCGGAACCCGGGACGGCGGGTCGGACCGGGCCCGCCGCGCGGGCGGACATCGGGCGCCTCCCGGACGCCCTCCCCGACTTCGTCGGCCGGACACGCGAGCTGGCGAGCCTGCTCACGACCCTCACCGAACCCGACCGAGGCGGACGGCGCGGCCGCGCGCCCGTCATCGTGACGCTCTCCGGCGGCGTGGGCGTCGGCAAGACGGCGCTGGCCGTGCAGGCCGCGCACGCCGCGTCCGGCTCCTTCCCGGACGGCGTCCTGTACGCCGACCTCGGCGGCTCGGCGGCAGGGGCCGAGCCGGCCGGGCCGGGCGAGGTGCTGCGCGGGTTCCTGCGGCGGCTCGGCGTCCCGGACGCGCACCAGCCGGACGACCTCGCCACGGCCGCCGCCCTCTACCGCTCCTGGCTCGCCGACCGGAAGGTGCTGGTCGTCCTGGACGGCGCAGACGACACCGCGCGGCTGCGTCCGCTGCTGCCGGGCGGATCGGGCTGCGCGGTGCTGGTCGCCGCGCGGAGCCGTCCGGCCGCGCTGCCCGTGGACCGGCACCTCGACCTCGGCGCGTTCGACCGCCGCGACGCCCTCGCCCTGTTCACACGCGTCGCGGGGGAGGGGCGCACGGCAGCCGAGCGGTCCGCCGCCGAGGAGGTGCTGAGGCTGTGCGACCGGCTGCCGCTCGCCGTCCGGATCGCCGCGTCCCGACTGGCCGCCCGTCCCGGCTGGACGGTGGAACGCCTGCTCGCGCGCCTCGCCGACGGCCGCCGCCGCCTCGCGGAGCTGCGGTTCGGCGGGCTGGCCGTCGAGTCCGCCTTCCAGTCCGCCTACGACCGGCTGGACGCCGAGCAGGCCCGCGCGTTCCGGCTGCTCGCCCTCTCGGACGCGCCGGTGCTCTCCGCCGCCACCGCCGCCGCCCTGCTCGGCACCGGCGAGGAGGAGGCCGAGGACCTCGCCGACGCGCTCGTCGAAGCCGGCATGCTCGACTCGCCCGCGCCGCGCCGGTACCGCTACTCGCACCTGACGCTGCCGTTCGCCCGCGCGCTCGGCGAACGTCGCGGCCCCGCCGAGCGGCGCGCCGCGCTCGCCCGGCTCCTCGCCCACCACCTGGAGGCGCAGCGCGAGGCGCTCGCCCTGCTCGGCGAGAGCCGCGCCGCCGCGGCCCGCTGCCGCCCGCCCCGGTTCGCCTCGGCCAACGCCGCGAGCCAGTGGACGACCGACCACCTCTCGGAGCTGCTCGGGCTGGTCACGCGGTACGCCGCCGACCCCGTCTTGCCGCTGGACGGCGTCGCCGAGCTGACCCTCGCCCTCGCCCAGCAACTCGACGACGGCCCCCGCTGGACCGAGCTGGTCGCCGCCGCCCGGGCGCTGCTGGACGCCGCGCTCGCGGCGGGGAACCGGCGCGCGGAGATGGCCGCCTCGTTCGTCCTCGGCTACCACCTGATCCACTGCGCCAAGCGTCCCGGCGGCGCGGCGCTGGTCGGACGCGCCGCCCGGCTCGGCCGCGAGCTGGGCGACGAGCCCGCCCTCGCCGAGGCGCTGAGCGTCCTGGCCCTGGACGCGTTCTACCGCCGCGACCACGCCGCCAGCCTGCGGCGCTGCGAGGAGGTGCTGGCCCTGGACGTCCGGATGGGGAACGTCCGCGGGCAGGCGACCCGGCTGGCGAACATCGCGCAGCTCCACCTGGGCATGGGCGACCGGGCGTCCGCGCTCGCCGCCGGGTACCAGGCGCTCGCCCTGGCCCGCCGCGCGGACGCGCCGGTCGCCGTCGCCTACGCGCTCTACCTGGTCGGGCAGATCCTGGGGTCGCTGGACCGGCACGTCGAGGCGCTCGCCGCCTACGACGAGGCCCTCGCGGTCTGCTGGACGCACTCGCTCCCGCTCCGCGAGGCGCAGGTCCTCATGCGGATGGCCGAGACACGGCTCGCCCTGGGCCAGTTCCAGGACGCCGCCGACACCGCCGCGCAGTCCCTC
>NZ_JBFAOF010000329.1:0-7141 GCF_040675125.1 Spirillospora sp. NPDC049652
GGACAGCTTCTCGCGCAGGGCCGCGAGGGCCTCGTCGGTCGCGAGCGCGCCACCGGTCGTCTCCGACTCGGCGCCACCGCTGTAGGAGGTCTCGCCGCCGCCGGACGGCGCCGGGGCGCCCTCCGCCTCGGCCTCGGCCTTGCGGGCCTCCTCGATCTGCTTGCGGTGCGCGTCGAACCGGGCGCGGGCCTCGGCGTACTGCCGCTCCCACGTCTCGCGCTGGGCGTCGTAGCCCTCGAGCCACTCGCCGGTGTCGGCGTCGAAGCCCTCGGGGTACTTGTAGTTGCCCTGCTCGTCGTACTCGGCGGGCATGCCGTAGAGGGTGGGGTCGAAGTCCTCTTCCTCCATGGCCGCGGCGCCCTCGTTGGCCTGCTTGAGCGACAGGCTGATGCGGCGCCGGTCGAGGTCGATGTCGATGATCTTCACGAAGATCTCGTCGCCGACCTGGACGACCTGCTCGGGGATCTCCACGTGGCGCTCGGCCAGCTCGGAGATGTGGACCAGGCCCTCGATGCCCTCCTCGACCCGGACGAACGCGCCGAACGGCACCAGCTTGGTGACGCGGCCCGGCACGACCTGGCCGATCTGGTGAGTGCGGGCGAACTGCTGCCACGGGTCTTCCTGGGTCGCCTTGAGCGACAGGGAGACGCGCTCGCGCTCCATGTCGACGTCCAGGACCTCGACCGTGACCTCCTGGCCGACCTCGACGACCTCGGAGGGGTGGTCGATGTGCTTCCAGGACAGCTCGGAGACGTGCACCAGGCCGTCGACGCCGCCGAGGTCGACGAACGCGCCGAAGTTGACGATCGACGAGACCACGCCCTTGCGGACCTGGCCCTTCTGGAGCGTGTTGAGGAACGTCTGGCGGACCTCGGACTGGGTCTGCTCGAGCCAGGCGCGGCGGGACAGGACCACGTTGTTGCGGTTCTTGTCCAGCTCGATGATCTTGGCCTCGAGCTCGCGGCCCACGTAGGGCTGCAGGTCCCGGACGCGGCGCATCTCGACCAGCGAGGCGGGCAGGAAGCCGCGCAGGCCGATGTCGAGGATGAGGCCGCCCTTGACGACCTCGATGACCGTTCCGGTGACGATGCCGTCCTCGTCCTTGATCTTCTCGATCGTGCCCCAGGCGCGCTCGTACTGGGCGCGCTTCTTGGACAGGATCAGGCGACCCTCCTTGTCCTCCTTCTGGAGGACGAGGGCCTCGACGTGGTCTCCGACGGCGACGACCTCGTTGGGGTCGACGTCGTGCTTGATGGAGAGCTCACGGGACGGGATGACACCTTCGGTCTTGTAGCCGATGTCGAGGAGGACTTCATCCCGATCGACCTTGACAACGGTGCCTTCGACGATGTCGCCGTCGTTGAAGTACTTGATGGTCTCGTCGATCGCGGCGAGGAACGCTTCCTCGGACCCGATGTCGTTGACCGCTACCTGCGGGGTGGTCGAGGTGGCCTCGGTGCTGCTCGTCATGTGTCGGCTGACTCCGGATACGGACATTGAGAGGTGTCAATACACGCGCGGAGGGCTCTTTTCCGCCCTGCCGAGGACCGGAGAAAGACACAGGCCCCGGAGGACCCGCGTCGAGCACGAACCGATGTCGACGACCTGACCGAGCGCGAGCTTGCTCCGTCCGAAGCCGCACAAGCCCACAGCGCAGCGATCAGAATATGGGACCTGCTCCCTCAGGTCAATCGCGGCGGCGGCGTCCACGCGCTCACCACGCGGGGACCGGGCCCTGACCCGGGTGCCGGGAGGGCTCGCCAGCCCCCTGGGGACAGGCGATCCGGCCGGTCGGCGCCCGTGTCAGTACTCGCGCGCGTAGGAGCGATATTGCTTTGCCAGTCGCTTCTCGAACGTCTTGGGGAAGGTGACGGTTCCCGGATCGCCGTCAGAGGTGTAGCGCTCCCGGGGGTGGTCGTCGAGCCAGTCGAGCCAGGCGGTCGAGCAGAACGTCCGGCAGTCATTCTCCCTGATCTTGCCCTCGGACCGGATGCGGGTGGCCGCCCAGCGGTCGAACACCTTGTCGAACGGCGACTCGGACGGCTTCCACCCGGCGAGGAAGACGATCTCGAAGGAGTACCTGCCGTCCTCGCGCTGCGCCCAGACCCGGTTGTGCGGGATCGACCCGAACGGGTACGCGAACGTCGTGGTGTGGCGGCCGGTGAGGGAGAACAGCTTGTCCTCCATGCCGGCGATCTCCTTCTGGACGCCGCTCTTGCCCATCGTCCGCAGGTCGGGGTGGGTGACGGTGTGGTTGGCGACCTCGAACCCGTTGCCCATCAGCCAGCGCAGGCCCTCGGCGGCGCGCGGCCCGAGCCCGAACAGGTCCTCGTTGCAGTAGAACGTGGCGACCGGCCGGAACCCGGGGTGCTCGCGGGCGACCTGCTGGATGATCGCCACCGCGGTGTCGGGGGCCGGGCCGCCGCGGGCGTCCAGCGAGAACTGGCCGGGGGTGCTGTCGTCGAAGGTCAGCACGACCGGGTGCTTGCCGAGCGGCACGTCGAGCCGCCCGGACGCGAACTCGGCGGCGGTGATCGGGTAGTAGTCCGAGTCCGCCAGCCGGGTCAGCTCGGCGTACAGCTCCTTGGTCGAGCGGTCGAGCGAGGCCTCCGGGTGCTTCATGATCCGGTGGTACATGAACACCGGGACCTGCCCCAGCTCGTTGGCCTTGACCTGGACGGCCGCGGGCGTCGCGGGGGCGACCGCCCCGGCGGTCGGCGTCGCGGACGGCGTGCCGGGGCTGCTGGGGGTCCCCGAGGGCGTGGGCGGGGACGGCGGGGTGGACGCCGGGGCCGGGCTCGCCGGGGACCGTCCGGCGGACATCCCGTCATGGGAGCCGGCGGTACTGGCGTGATGCGCGTGGCGCGGGCGGTGGTCCTGGAACGCCAGCCCCAGGACGAGCGCGCAGAGGACCACGATTCCGGCGATCTTGTGGAGGAGCGGCACGGGCCTCCCGTCGGTCGAAACCTACGCGGGCATGGACAAGTAGCACCTATCCGAGTGATCTACCTTAAGCCCGCGAGCGTCCCCCGGTCCGGCCACGAAACACCAAAGGAACACAAAAGAAACGGCCCCCTCGCCAGACCGCGAGGCCAGGGCCCCCGGGACGTCAGAACGCAAGGCCCCAGGCTCCCGAAGGAGCCCGGGGACTCGGGTCTGTGTCGAAGCGGCCTCAACCACGCACGCGAACGCGTGACCAGCCCGGCGTAGCGAAGCCGAAGGCGAGCGCAACCGGGCAGATCGCGAAGCGATGCCGCGTTCACCCAGACCCGGTCACGAAGCGAGCCGCCAGGCGAGCGAAGCGGGCCGGGACTCTGTCAACGAGCGGTGTTCCAAGGTCCGTTTCGAAGCGGCCCCAACCACGCGCGCGAACGCGTGACCAGCCCGGCGTAGCGAAGCCGAAGGCGAGCGAAGCCGGGCTGATCGCGAAGCGATGCCGCGTTCGCCCAGGCACGGTCACGTAGCGAGCCTTTAGGCGAGCGACGTGGGCCGAGACTGTATCAATGCGCAGCGTCCTGCCAGGTGCGGCCGGTGCCCATGGAGACCGACAGCGGCGCGCGCAGGTCGTACGCGCCCGCCATCTGCTCGGCGACCAGCGACGTCAGGCCGTCGAGCTCGCCCGGGGCGACCTCGATGACCAGTTCGTCGTGGACCTGCAACAGCATGCGCGACCGCATGCCGCGCTCGCGCAGGGCGCGGTCGACGTTGAGGCTGGCGACCTTGACGATGTCGGCGGCCGACCCCTGGATCGGCGCGTTCAGCGCCATCCGCTCGGCCATCTCGCGGCGCTGCCGGTTGTCGGAGTTCAGGTCGGGCAGGTAGCGGCGGCGGCCGAGGATGGTCTCGGTGTAGCCGTCGCGGCGGGCCTGGTCGACCACGTTCGCGAGGTAGTCGCGGACGCCGCCGAACTGCTCGAAGTACTCGTCCATCAGGTGGCGCGCCTCGTCCACCGGGATGCGCAGCTGCTGCGAGAGGCCGTAGGCCGACAGCCCGTAGGCCAGGCCGTAGTTCATGGCCTTGATGCGGGCGCGCAGCTCGGTGCCGATCTGCTCGGGCGGCAGCCCGAACACGCGGGAGGCGGTGATGGTGTGGAAGTCGGCGCCGGAGTTGAACGCCTCCAGCAGCGCCTCGTCGCCCGACAGGTGCGCCATGATCCGCAGCTCGATCTGGCTGTAGTCGGCGGTGAGCAGCGACTCGTAGCCGGCGCCGACGACGAACGCCTCGCGGATCTGCCGGCCCTCGGCGGTGCGGATCGGGATGTTCTGCAGGTTCGGGTCGGTGGACGAGAGCCGCCCGGTGGCCGCGACCATCTGGTTGAAGGTGGTGTGGATGCGGCCCGCGTCGTCGAGCATCGGGATGAGCGAGTCGACGATCGACTTGAGCTTGGCGACCTCGCGCCAGCGCAGGATGCGCTCCAGGACCGGGTGCCCCTCCTTGGCCAGCAGGCCCGTGAGGGCCTCGGAGTCGGTGGTGTAGCCGGTCTTGGTGCGCTTGGTCTTGGGCAGGCCGAGCTCGTCGAACAGCACCTGCTGGACCTGCTTGGGCGAGCCGAGGTTGAACTCGTGCCCGACCGCGTCGTGCGCCGCCTGCTCCTGCTCCTTCACCTGGCCGCCCAGCGACGCCGACAGCGACGCCAGGTTGTCGGCGTCGACGGCGATGCCGGCCCGCTCCATGTCGGCCAGCACGCGGGTCAGCGGCAGCTCGACGTCGTTCAGCAGCCGGGTCGCGCCGCGCCGCTCCAGGTCGGCGTCCAGCACGTCGGCGAGCTCGGCGACGGCGCGGGCGCGGACGGCGAGGTCCTGCGCGGCCTCCTGCTCGCCGGAGCCGTCGAGGGTGAGCTGGCCGGAGTCCTCGGTCTCGTTGGTGAGCTCGCGGTGCAGGTAGCGCAGCACGAGGTCGGCCAGGTCGAAGGTGCGCTGGCCGGGCAGCGCCAGGTAGGCGGCCAGGGCGGTGTCGGTCGTGACGCCCTCGAGGGCGAGGCCGCGCGCGGCCAGCGCCAGCATCGGGCCCTTCACGTCGTGCACGGCCTTCGGCCGGGACGCGTCGGCGAGCCAGGCGGCGAGCGCGCGCTCGTCGTCCTCGACCAGCTGGGCCGGGTCGAGGTGGACGGCCGGGCCCTTGCGGGACGCGACGGCGAGCGCGGTGATCTCCCCGGTGCCGCGCCCCCAGGTGCCGGTGACGGCGAGGCCGGTGCGCTCCCCCGCCGGGGCGTTGGCCTCCAGCCAGGTCGCCAGCGCGCCGGGCTCCAGCGTGTCGAGCTCGACGTCGAAGCCCTCGTCGGCCTCGGGCTCGGCCGTCGTCAGCGAGGCGTACAGCCGCTCGCGCAGCACCCGGAACTGCAGCGAGTCGAACAGGGTGTGGATCTCCTCGCGGTCCCACTGGCCCATGGTGAGCCGGTCGGGCGTCAGGTCGAGGGCGACGTCGCAGTCGAGCTTGTTGATCTGCTGGTTGCGCAGCACGCCGGCCAGGTGCTCGCGCAGGTTGTCGCCCGCCTTGCCCTTGATCTCGTCGACCCGGGCGACGAGCGTGTCGAGGTCGCCGTACTTGGCGAGCCACTTGGCGGCCGTCTTCGGGCCCACCCCGGGGACGCCCGGCAGGTTGTCGCTGGACTCGCCGACCAGCGCGGCGAGCTCGCGGTACCGCTGCGGCGGGACCCCGTACTTGGCCTCGACGGCCGCCGGGTCCATGCGGGCGAGCTCGGACACGCCGCGGATCGGGTAGAGGACGGTGACCTTGTCGTCCACCAGCTGGAAGGCGTCGCGGTCGCCGGTGACGACCAGCGTCCGCATGTCCAGCGCGGACGCGCGGGTGGCGAGCGTGGCGATGATGTCGTCGGCCTCGAAGCCCGCCACCGACATGCGCGGGATGCGCAGCGCGTCCAGCACCTCGAAGATCAGCGAGACCTGGGAGCGGAACTCGTCCGGCGTCTTCTGCCGCCCGGCCTTGTACTCGACGTACTGCTCGTGCCGGAACGTCGGCTCGGACCGGTCGAACGCCACCGCGATGTGCGTGGGCTGCTCGTCGCGCAGCACGTTGATCAGCATGGAGGTGAAGCCGTACACCGCGTTGGTGGGCTGCCCGTCGCTGGTGTTGAAGTTCTCCACCGGCAACGCGAAGAACGCCCGGTAGGCCAGGGAGTGGCCGTCGAGCAGCAGGAGCCGGTCGTGCTTGTCAGGGGTCGATGCTTGGGTCGCCACACCAGGAGCCTAGTCTGCGCGTACGACAGTTTGAGGGAGGCTCAGTGGCGGAGGAGCAGCAGGGCGGCTCGGTGACGGAGGAGCGGGAGGTCACGGTGACCGGCGGGCCGGGGGGCGCGGCCGGAGACCACGGCATGGACCTCGGCGGCCTGGACATGACCGGGGATCTGGCCACGTCCATGGGCATCGAGTACCTGGAGGCCTCTCCGGAGCGCGTGGTCGGGCGGATGCCGGTGGCGGGCAACACCCAGCCGTACGGCCTGCTGCACGGCGGCGCGTCCTGCGTGCTGGCCGAGACGCTCGGCTCGGTGGGCTCGGCGCTGCACGCCGGCGAGGGCCGGATCGCCGTCGGGATCGAGATCAACGCCACCCACCACCGGGCGGCCACCTCGGGCCACGTCACCGGCGTCGCGACGCGCGTGCACGGCGGCCGGACCCTCGCCACCTACGACATCGTGATCACCGACGACCGGGACCGCCGGGTCTGCACGGCCCGGCTGACCTGCATGCTCCGCGACGCGCCCCAGGGCTGACCCCGGCGGTCCGGCCGGACGAGAAAGATCGCTCCGGAGGCCCGCTTCCTTTGCGGCGGGCACGGCCGTGTCGGTAACGTGGATCGGAAGGCCCGAGGCCACCGAGTAGACAACGCACGTGTCCGCGAGGACGCGTTGCGGCCCCAAAGGTGGCCTCGGGCCAATGACCAAGACGGTCGCGGGCCAACGACGAAGGCGGCCACGGGCCCACGACAAGGTGGCCCGCGACGAGGCGGCCACGGGCCCACGACACCGCCGTTCGCCGATGACCGGTTGCGATTCGGTTGCGAATCCGGCCGGATCTTCACGGCCGCGGAGGCCCCGCCTACCGTCGGGGCATGCGCCGGGTGAGACCGCTCACGACCGTCACCGCCCCCCTGACCGCCCCGTGGACCACTGCCGCGGCCATCG
>NZ_JBFAOF010000330.1:0-7136 GCF_040675125.1 Spirillospora sp. NPDC049652
GCCGGCCTGCCGACGCACGCCGTCGCCCTTCGAAGCCTTGTCGTTCTTCGCGGCCTTGTCGCCCTGCGGCTTGTCCGCCGGCTCCTGCGCGTGCGATGCCTCGGGCTCGTGCGCGCGCGCCTCCTCCCCGGACGCTTCGCTGGGAACGTCGGCGGGGACAGCAGCGGGAAGGGCGGGCGGACGCGGCGGAATCGGGAACTGCTCGGTGGGCGCGTCCGGGGGAGTGGGACGCAGCAGGGGAAGCAGTTCGATCGCCGTGGGACGCTCGGCGGGGTCCACGGCCAGAGCGGCCCGGACGGCGGGGAGCAGGTCGCGGGGGACGCCCCCCAGGTCCGCGCGCCCGCGCAGGATGCGGGAGCAGATGGCCGCCGCCGGGCCGGAGCCGAAGGGCGGGCGTCCGGTCGCCGCGTGCACGATGGACGCGCCCCAGGAGAAGACGTCGGACGCCGGGGTGGCGCGTTCGCCGTCCAGCACCTCGGGCGCGAGGTAGCCGGGCGTGCCGATGGCGGTGCCGGTGAGCGTGAGGCGGGTCGCGTCCAGGACGTGCGCGAGGCCGAAGTCGATGACGACCGGGTCGCCGTCCACGAGCATGACGTTGCCGGGCTTGAGGTCGCGGTGGACGACGCCGCCCTCGTGGATCGCGACCAGGGAGCGCGCCAGCCCGCGCGCGCACCGCCGCAGGGCGGCCCCGCGCAGCGGACCGCGTTCGCGCAGCACCTCGTCCAGCGTCCGGCCCTGGACGTAGCGGGTGACGATGTACGGGCGGTGCGCGGTGAAGTCGGCGTCCAGGAGTTCGGCGACGAACGGGCCGCGCACCCGGCGCATGGTGGCGACCTCGCGTTCGAGGCGCTTGCGGGCGACCTCGTCGCGGGCGACGGCCGGATGCAGGACCTTCACGGCGACGGCGCGGCCGTGCTCGTCCAGGGCGAGGCTCACCTCGCCCATGCCGCCCACTCCGAGCTCTTCGAGCACCCGGTAGGGGCCGATCCGTTCTTCCGTTCGCACTGGGACACCCGCCGCGCTCGTGGACTGCGGTACGTGATCGTATGGGGTTTGCCCTGAGATGTCCCTGAGGCGCGACCGAACGGGTCTCATTCCCGTCACAGCGCACGGCGTCCTCCGATGACGGGCGCGGCGTCCGGAGCCGGGGGCCCGGCGGCCTTGTCCGAGGTGAAGCGCCCCACCCGCGCGCGGGGGAGCGGCTAGCATCACCCGCCATGCGGCAGGCGTTCCGAACCGCCCTCGTCACGGGCGCGTCCAGTGGGATCGGCGAGAGTTTCGCGCGCGAGCTGGCCGCGCGCGGGGCCGATCTGGTCATCGTCGCCCGCCGCGTGGACCGGCTGGACGCGCTCGCGCGCGAGCTGGTCGAGCGGTACCGGGTAGCGGTCGAGGTGATCGCCGCCGACCTCACCGACCCCGGCGACCGGGACGGGGTGGAGCACAGGCTGCGCCACGAACCGGTGGAGCTGCTGGTCAACAACGCCGGGTACGGCGCGTTCGGGACGTTCGCCGACCTCGCGCTCGACGACCAGCTCCGCGAGATCGAGCTGAACGTGAACGCGCTCGTGCGGCTGACCCATGCCGCGCTGCCCGGCATGCTCGCGCGCGGACGAGGCGGGGTGCTGAACGTCGCGTCCATGTCGGGGTTCGCGCCGTCCCCTGGCAGTGCCACCTATGGCGCGACCAAGGCGTATGTGGCGTCCTTCTCGGAAAGCCTGCATGCCGAGGTCGTCGGACGGGGCGTCCACGTCACCGCGCTTTGCCCCGGCTTCACCCGTACTGACGAGGCCCACGATCCGCACCCTCTGTGGCTGCGCCGTGAGGACGTGGCGCGGGCGGGCCTGGACGCCGTGGAACTGGGCCGCGCGCTCTGCGTCCCCGGTCTGCAGTACAAGGCGGCGATGCCCGCGCTCAAGATGCTCCCCCGGCCTCTTCTGAGGGCTGCGGCGAACCGTCTGTGGAAACAGGCCGCTGACTCTCAGTAGTCACCGGCCGGGGCCGGGCGGGTGCCGGTGACCGGGTTTCATCACTTCCGACAAGAATTTCGCCGTGCTCCTTGTGACGGGAGTGCCTTGACGGAGCCCGGACGGGCTCGCGACGATCGAACCTACGCTTTCGTAGGTTCGCGGATCGCCCCAGGCGGCCGCGGCCCCGGCCGATCCCCGCGGCGTCGCGCGCCGCCCCCGCAAGGGACACCGCCCGTGCGGAAGCACAGCGCGACCCATCGGCCGCCCTCCGTCCAGCGAAGGAACAGCATGACCGTGACGCCCGAGTCCAAGGACCAGCTCCAGCTCCTCATCGAGCTCGAGCCGGTCGTCGAGAACGAGCTCAACCGGCACCTCGGGGTGGCCAAGGAGTGGTTCCCGCACCAGTACGTGCCGTGGAGCCAGGGCCGCGACTACGACGGTCCGCTCGGCGGCGAGGGCTGGGAGCCCGGTGACTCCAAGATCACCGAAGAGGCGCGCGAGTCGCTGATCGTCAACCTGCTCACCGAGGACAACCTGCCCGGCTACCACCGCGCCATCGCCGACGTGTTCGGCCGGGACGGCGCGTGGGGCACCTGGGTCAACCGGTGGACGGCCGAGGAGAACCGGCACGGCATCGTGCTGCGCGACTACCTCTCCGTCACCCGCGCCGTCGACCCGGTCGCGCTGGAGCGCGCGCGCATGAAGCACATGGGGGTCGGCTACGAGGCCGACCACGGCGACTCGTTCCTGCACGGTGTGGCGTACGTCTCGTTCCAGGAGCTCGCCACCCGCGTCTCGCACCGCAACACCGGCAAGGCGTCCGGCGACCCGATCTGCGACCAGATGCTCGCGCGCGTGGCGGCGGACGAGAACCTGCACATGGTCTTCTACCGGAACCTGCTAGGCGCGGCGTTCGACCTCGCGCCCGACGAGACCATGCGGGCCGTCACCGACGTGGTCAAGGCGTTCCAGATGCCGGGGCACAGCATCGACGGGTTCCTGCGCAAGTCGGTGATCATCGCCAACGCGGGCATCTACGACCTGCGGCTGCACCACGACGACGTCCTGGTCCCGGTGCTGCGCAAGTGGGGCGTCTTCGACCGCACCGACCTGACCGGCGACGGCGAGAAGGCGCGCGAGGAGCTGGCCGAGTTCATGGCGGGCCTGGACGGCGCCGCCACCAAGTTCGAGACCCGCCGCGAGGAGCGCCGGGCCCGCCGCGCCGCCCGCGAGGCCTGACCCGCGCCTCCAGCACGGAACCCCTGGCGAGGGGCTACGGCACGGCACGTGCCGGAGCCCCCTCCGCCCCGGACCGGAGCGCCTTCCGCCCCCGGAGCCGACTTTCCCAGGAACGACCTCGGCGCAATAGGCGTCAAAGGGGCTATGGGGACGCATCGGCGACTCGGCGAGTATCGGTTGCTGAACGAGGTCGGGCGCGGGGGGACCGCGGTCGTCCATCTCGCCCTGGACGCCGCCGGCCACGAGGTCGCGGTCAAGGAGCTGCGGGCCGAGTTCGCGCCCGACGCGGAGGCGCGGCGGCGGCTGGCCCGGGAGATGGCGGCCCAGCGGCGGGTCGACAGCCCGTACGTCGCGCCGCTGCTCGGCGGCCGGATCGAGACCGACCGGCCGCACCTGGCCATGGGCTACGTGCCGGGCACGCCGCTCGGCGCCCTCGTGGACGCGTACGGGCCGCTGCCCCGGGCGCGCGTGCCGGGGTTCGCCCGGACGCTGGCGCTCGCGCTGGCCGCCGTCCACGACGCGGGGGTGCTGCACCGGGACGTCGCGCCGGGCAACGTCATGGTGCTCGGCGACCGCCCGACGCTGATCGACTTCGGCATCGCGCACGAGCCCGGAGCCGACCACGTGCTCTACACGGCCGAGCGGCCGCGGCACAAGCGGCGCATGGTCGCGGGCACCCCGGCCTATCTGGCCCCCGAGCTGATCGAGGGCGGGAACGCCGGGACCGCCTCGGACGTCTTCGCCTGGGGGGCGACCGTCGCGTACGCGGCCACCGGCCGTTCGCCGTTCGGCACGGGGTCGCTGCACGCGGTGTGCTTCCGGATCCTGCGCGGGATGGCCGATCTAGACGGAGTGCCCGGCCCGCTGGCCGAGCCGGTCCGGCGGGCGCTCTCCCGCGACCCGGCGGACCGTCCGTCGGCGCGCTGGCTGGCCGGGGCGCTCGCCGAATGGGGACGCGAATCCGCCGGTTCCGCGAACTCCCGCGCCCACGCGGCCGTCGCATGATCGTGAGGGTCGTGCGGACGGACCGCACCCCGGCCGGCGAGCGCCCCGGCCGGGTCGGCGGCAGGGCCGGCGGCGGGGCGGACGGCGGCTTCCGGCCGGGCCTGCGGCTCGGCCGGGACGAGCGACGAAGGTAGGGTTTCGGAAGTGATGAAGGGGGTTGCCACGTCCGGGGACAGCATCGACCAGTCGATCGGCCACTACCGCGTCCTGGAGACTCTCGGGGAGGGCGGCATGGGGGTCGTCTACCTCGGTGTGGCCCCCGACGGGCGCGAGGTGGCGATCAAGGTGCTGCGCCCGGCGGTCGCCGGGGACGCGACCGCGCGCCGCCGGCTGGCCCGCGAGACCGACTCGATGCGCCGGGTGCGCAGCGCCAACGTGGCCGAGATCCTCGACGCGGACGTGACCGCCGACCGGCCCTACATCGTCACCCAGTACGTCCCGGGCCGCACGCTGGAGGAGGTCATCGAGGAGACCGGCCCGCTGCGCGGCCGCGCCCTGCAGCGGCTCGCCGCGGGCCTGGCCGAGGCGCTGGCGGCGATCCACGACGCCGGGATCATCCACCGCGACCTCAAGCCCGCGAACGTGATGCTGCTGGACGGCGAGCCGATCGTGATCGACTTCGGCATCGCCCAGGCCGCGGACGCGACCCGGCTGACCGCCACCGGCATGGTGATCGGCACCCCCGGCTACCTCGCCCCGGAGATCATCGAGGGCGAGGACGCGGGCCCGCCGTCCGACGTGCACGCCTGGGCGGGCACCGTCGGCTACGCCGCGACCGGACGGCCGCCGTTCGGCTCCGGCACCTTCGAGTCGATCTTCTACAAGATCATGCAGGGCCGTCCGGACCTGGACGGGGTGCCGGAGGCGCTGCTGCCGGTGCTGCGCGCCGCGATGGCCCGCAACCCGGCCGAGCGCCCCGAGGCCGTGACGCTGACCGGCCTCGTCCAGCGGATCAACATCGAGGCGACGCTCGCCGACCACACCCGGCTCGACGACCAGCTCAGCACCCGTCCCGACCACGGCACGCCGCTGCTCCTGCCGCCGCCGCCCGACGCGGAGACCGCGCGGGACACCGCGAACCCCCTGGGCGCGCCCGCGGCCGGCGGCGAGCCGGAGACGCCGCGCGACACGCCGCCGCCTATGCCCGCGCCGATCGTGGTCCAGCAGCCCAAGGACTTCATCGGGATGCTGCCGCCGGCCGCGCCCCCGCCCGTCCCGCCGCCCGCGCCGGGGCCGTTCGACCGTCCGGCGCGCGCCGGGTACCCGCAGGCGGGCCACGCCCGTCCGCCCGCGCAGCCGCAGCCGCAGCCGCAGAGCTGGCCCCCGCAGGAGGGGCTGCGCCGCGGCGACCCGCCGCAGCCGTACGACCCCTACGGCCGGCAGGCCCAGCAGCGTCCCGACCAGCAGCGGCCGGAGGCGCAACGGCCCGACCAGCGGCGCCCTGACCAGCAGCGTCCGGAACGGCCTCGGCCCGACCAGCAGGAGAAGCGCGAGCAGCCGAAGCCGTACGGCTGGTACCGGGTGCTGAGCCTGATCGTCCTCGGCGGTCTGCTCGCGTTCGCGAACATCGCCCCGCTGCTCGCGGTCGCCGTGACCGTCGCGGGCGTCCTGGTGCTGCGCGCGGGCGACAAGGCCGCGCGTGGCATGGAGGGCCGCCGCACCCGGCGCGGTCCGCGGTCGGGCGACGCGGTCGGCGCGGCGTTCCGCACGCCGCTGCACCTGCCCGGCGCGGTGATGTCGACGGCGCTGCTCGCGGGGCTGTCGGTGCTGGCCGGCGGGGTCCTGCTCGGCGTGCTCATGTTCGCCTACCCGAGCATGACGGCCTCCCGCGCGGTCGCGTACTCCGCCATGCTCGTGATCGGCCTGCTGACCCTCGCCCCGGGCAGCGGCGCGCCGCGCCGCCAGCTCGCGCGGGTGTGGGGGGCGCTGCTCCCGCGCGCCGAGGCGGCCCTGGCCGGGGTGCTGGTCCTCGGGATCTTCACCGCCGTGCTCGCCGTGCTGTCCAACAGGCAGCCGCCCGACACCACCCCGGTGGACGGGATGAGCCGCAGCCTGGACAACGTCCGCGGGCGCGTGGAGGACATCCTCAACGGCCACATCCCGTTCCTCGGCTGACCGGCGCCGCACACCCCGTGGAAAGAGGCCGCACACCCCGTGGAACGAGACGGTCCTGAACGGCCACGTCCCGTGGCCGGATGGTCGCGGTGAGCGGCCGGAGGCGGTCGCTTTCCGCACGGCTTGGAAACGGTGCGCGCATGACGCCTCGGTCGGGCCCCATGCCCGATAAAGTGCCGGATCCATGAGCGGCGAGACGAGCCACCAGGAGCACATCGGTCCGTACCGGCTGCTGTCCAGGCTGGACGGGCCGTCCGGTGCGGTCCACCGGGCGGCGGACCCGTCCGGCCGCGACGTGGCGATCCGGATGCTGCCGCCGGGCGCGGCGCCCGACGTCGAACGCATGCGCGCGGTGCTCAGCCCCTACGTGGTGGACGTCCTGGACGGTGATCCCGGCGCCCGCCCGCCGTACGTCGTGTCGCGCCTCGTGCCCGGCCGCCCGCTCGCCGAGACCGTCGCCGAGGGCGGCCCGCTGCGCGGTCCCGCGCTCCGCACGATGGCCGTCGCGTTGGCCAAGGCGGTCGCCGCGATCCACCGGGCGGGCCTCGGGCACGGCGCGCTCGACCCGAACTGCGTCGTGGTCGTGGACGGCGCCCCGGTCGTGGTCGACTTCGGCCTGGTCGCCGACCCGGAGGGTCCGGCGGCCGACATCCGGGCCTGGGCGGAGACCGTCCTGTTCGCCGCCACCGGACGCGAGCACGCCCCCTCCGGCGCCGCCGCCCTCCAGGAGGCCGCCGCGCAGGCGGACGTGCCCGAACCGCTGCGCCCCCTGCTCCGTGCCGCCGCCGCGCCCGACCCCTCGGCGCGTCC
>NZ_JBFAOF010000331.1:0-7120 GCF_040675125.1 Spirillospora sp. NPDC049652
CAGGTCACGGGCCAGTTCGCGCCGTTCGGCGGGGGGCTCGCTACCAGGAGCCGCCGCCTCCCCCGCCGTCCCCGCCACCCCCGCCACCGTGGCCGCCCCCGCCGAAGCCGCTTCCACCGAAGCCGCCTCCCCCGGAGACTCCGCCGAGACCGCTGTGACCGCCGCCTCCGGACGAGCGGCGCTTCCTCCTCCTGGACGGGCTCGGGCGGGAGCGCCTGTCGTACCGGGACGGGACCGCCTTGCCCACGAACATGTGGACGAGCGCGACGAACCGCTCCTCGGCCTTGTCCGGTTCGCCGGTGTAGGAGTACCAGGACGGCAGCGATTCCTCGGCCGTCCGCGCGCGGTAGTAAGCCGTCATCCAGGAGCGCTGGCCGGTCGCGGCGATGTAGGGAAGGTGGCGTTCGGCGTCCGGCTCGGTGCGTTCGGACCACAGGGCGTGGAGGTAGCGCTGGTACCGGACGCTCAGCGCCTGCCCCCGCCGGGTGACGGGGTTCTTCGGCCGGAGCAGGCCAGCCGCGACGGCGAGGACGATCAGCGCGGTGCCGATCGCGGACCGGTCGTCGAAGCCGCCGTCCGCCCGCAGGCTCGCCAGGACGAGGACGAATCCGGCGATGCCGGTGAGCCAGCAGGCGGGGACCATGATCCAGCTCGCGGCGGGCAGCCAGCCGCGCTGGTAGCGGCGGCCGCGCTCCCGGCCCGCGGTGAGGATCCGGTGCTCGGCCCGCTGGAGCCGCGCGCGTGCGGACGGCCCGGCCACGGCGACGTCCCCGTCGTCGAAGAACGCCTTCAGGAAGCCCCGCTCGTAGTCGGTCAGGCCGGCGGTGTCGGCGCGGACGCGGGTGAGCGCGACCTGCCGTCCGTCGTCGGTGATCCGCAGTTCCCCCCGGACTGCCAGGTCGAGCGCGACGACCGCGAGCGGATCCCACGGCTCGACGCCGTTCGGCAGGCTCTCGACCTCGGCCGGGGGCGCGACGTCGCGCGGCAGGGTGGCGGGCAGCCTCCGGCGGCGCCACCGGTCGGACAGCCGCAGCCCCACGCCGGACAGCGCGGCCAGCAGCGCCAGCGCGAGCGCGCTCACACCAGTAACGCCGGTCTTCACCGGGAAGGCGCCGGGACGCTGGTTCCGCACCGCCTTGGCCGGGAAGACCGCCCGCACGGTGATCCCCTGCCTGACCCCGAGGCTCTGCGTGAACGTGGCGGTGTCACCGCCGGTCCGCCCAGCACCCCCGCAGGGCTTGGTCGCCAGAACCGGACCGGCGACGCAGCCCAGCGACCGGAACGCGGCCGGTCCCTTGAGCGTGACGGTCGCCGAGTCGATGGGGACCGTCCACTCCGCGCCGACCGCGTTCCATTTCAGCGTGTCCGAGGCGACGGCGTCCCGGACCTCGTAGTCGATCGTGTAGTGCCGCAGCCCGGTCACCGTCCGCGCGGGGTCCCCGATCCGGATGTCGACCTCGTTGCCCCGGTGGCCGACCTTGCTCGCGGCGGGCGCGTCGGCGCTGGTGACCCGGACGTGTCCGATGCGCACCCGGTCCGCGGGGATGTTCCGCTCGATGCCGTGCCGTCCGGACGAGCCGCCGAAGTCGTAGGCGATCTCCTCGTGGACGCGCAGCAGCCCGTCCGCGCCGAGGTCCAGCCGGACCGCGTAGGAGCCGATGTGTTCCGCCGCCACCGCCCCGGCGCGGGCCGGGGCACCGGCGTGGAAGGAGGACGCCGCGACGGCGGACCGCTCCGCGGGCACGGCGGAGGGCGCCGCGGCGGCGGCTTGCGTGGGTGCGGCGAGGACGGTCAACCCGGCCGCGGCGCACAGGCGGAACCAACGCATACTCCGTTGGACCGAGCAGATCTTGCCCGGGTTCCGGGAAAAACGTCCGCCCTCACCGTCCGGGGAGGCGGACGGCGAGGGCGGACGGCCCGGAGAGCCCGTGGGGGCGGGGCTCAGGCGCGCGCTCCGGTCTTCGGGTCGAGGATGAGCTTCCCGGCGCGGGGGTGACGGAAGTCGAACATTCCGGTCAGGCTGGTCGCCCGCGCGTCGAAGGAGTGGCCGCCGAGCCGCCCGAGCGACCAGTTGTCCTCGATGAACCGCAGCACCGACGTCTGCTCGCTGTAGCCGTGGTCGACGTGGTTCACCTTGCTGTAGGGCGAGATGACCAGCAGCGGGAGGCGCTGGGACGGGCCGCAGCGGTCCTGGAGGCCGCCCGCGACGGGGGCCTTGCCGCACAGCGCGGGCGAGTCGGCCGAGGCGTCCTTCGAGCCGTTCAGGATGCGCGGCCTCTGGTGGTCGTACCAGCCGTCGGAGTCGTCATAGGCGACGACGATGGCGGTGTCCTTCCAGAACTTGGACTTCTGGATCGCGTTGACGTACTTCACCAGGAAGCGCTGCTCGTCCAGCGGGTCGGAGTAGCCCGCGTGGCCGTCCTGGTAGGCGCCGGCCTTGAGGAAGCTGACCGACGGGAGGTTGCCCGCCTTGAGCGCCGCGTCGAAGTCGCTCAGGTCGTACTGGTGGTTCGCCCGGTCCTGGTGGCCGATCTTCGCGACGGACGTCGGCCGCAGGTGCTTCTCGTTCGCCGTGGACCGGTAGTACTGGAACGGCTCGTGGTGCGGGATGTAGTCGGTGGACGCGATGCCGCCGACGTTCGGGTGGCTCGCGTCGCACGCCGCGTAGGAGCCGTTCTTGCCGGTCGGCTTGAAGCCGCCCTGGAACCAGCCCCAGGTGACCTTCCGCTTGTTCAGCAGGTCGCCGACGTTCGGCCCGGTCAGCACGCCCAGGTTGTTGGTCGCGGTGTGGTTCTTGGCCGAGCAGTCGTCGAACGCGGGCTGCGGGTCGTTGATCATCGTCCCGACGCCGTTCTTGTCCGGCGACTGGACGACGTAGGGGTCGGTGACCTTCTTGTGGGTCTTGTTGTCCACGGCGTAGATGCCGTGCGTCTGCCCGGACACGAGGTTGATCGCGCCGGGCGAGGACGGGCCGAACACCGTGTCCCACGAGTTGTCGCTCATGGAGTAGTGCTGCGCGTAGTTCCACAGCGCGGTGACGGTGTTGCCGTCGTAGTAGTCCATGACCAGGCCGGGCTCACCGAACAGGACCGGCTGGCCGGTGCACTTGTCCTTCTCGGTGGACTCGACGAAACGGTCCATCCGCCCGGCGTTGACGGCCTTCTGCTCCGAACCGTAATTGTGGTCCTGGTCGCAGGTGAGCGCCTGCGACGGCTTCAGCCGCTTGGGGTTGTACCGGTTCGGATTGCGCGTGAGCAGGTTCTTGGTGAGGCCGTTCACGCGCGGGGTGTTCCGGGCGGCGGTGAACCTGGTGCCGTCGGTGTTGGCCGCCTTCGGATAGGTGCCGAAGTAGTGGTCGAACGAGTTGTTCTCGTCGAACAGCACGACCACGTGCTTGATGGGCGTCGCGGTGCGCGCGGCGGCCGCGTCGGTGAACGACTCCACCGCGGTCAGGGACGTGCCGTGCCCCGTGGCCGTGCCGCATGCGGCGGCGGTGGCGAGCGCGAGCACGCCCGCCGCGACGGAGGCGACCGTGGCGGCGGGACGCCGCCCGGTCCAGGTGCGGGGGGACATTCTTCCTCCTGAGCGGATCACGGCCGCCGGCTTGCAGGGGGGCGTCGGGACCGATCACCGAATTGATCTACGTCCGGTATCCCACCAGCGCGCGGCGACGAACTCAAGGGCCCCCGGTGACGGGCGGATGTCCGGCAAGGAGCGGGAAGGTGATCATTCGTGGAAGGTTAGCGAAAGGTTAATTAGGCAAGCGTTCCATTAATGCCGACCGCGAGGGATTCCTTCGGTGCCACGTCGGTGCACGGGCTCGCCTTATCCGCCTTGTCGCGCGTTGTCTTGTCTTGTCGCGCGTTATCCGGACAGCAGCGCGCGGCCGAGATGGTCCCCGCCGTCGCGGACACCGGGCAGGACATGGAAGTACCCGCCGCCGAAGGGGCGGATGTAGTCCACGAGCGGCTCGTCCTTCAGGCGGTGCTGGACGGCCTCGAACTGGGACGGGATGTCGCGCTGGTAGCAGGTGAAGACCAGGCCCATGTCGAGGTCGCCCGCCGCGTCCACGCCCCGGTCGTAGTTGAAGCCCCGGCGCAGGATCCGCTCGCCCGCTGTCCGCGGCGTGCGCGGGTTGGCGAGCCGGATGTGGCTGGTCAGCGGGATGATCTTCCCGACCGGGTCGGCGGTGAAGTCGGGCTGGTCGGACTCCCGGTCGCCGTCCAGCGGCGCGCCGGTGTCGCGGGCGCGCCCGATGATCTGCTCCTGCTCGGTGATGCCGATCCGGTCCCAGAACTCCACCAGCATCCGGATCAGCCGGACGACCAGGAAGGTACCGCCGTCGTCCGTCCACACCAGCCGGCCGAGGTCGGCGGGCGCGGGGTTGGCCGTGCCGTCGCGGAAGCCCATCAGGTTGCGCGGGGTGCCGCTCGGCCGGGGCGGCCCGGAGAACCCGTCGATCCGCCAGCGGATCTGCGCCGCGCCCCGGGTGTGCCGGGCGATGTCGCGCAGCGCGTGCAGCACCGTGTCCTGGTCGCGGGCGGAGAGCTGGAGGCTGAGGTCGCCGTGGCACCACGCCGGGTCGAGCGCGTCGTTGGGGAAGGTCGGCATCGTCGTCAGCCGTGCCGGACGCCGCGCGGCCAGGCCGAAGCGGTCGTCGAACAGCGACGCCCCGACTCCCACGGTGACCAGCAGGTTCCCGCCGGGGACGGCCGGGCCGAGCACGCCGGAGTCGGTGGGCGGCGCGGTGATGCCCGCGCCGTCCGGGACGCCGCCGGCGGTGAGCGCGCGGGCCCGGTCGGTGACCGTCCGCATGAGGTCGGTCAGCTCCCGCCGGTTCTCGGCGATCACGTCGAACGCGACGACGGTCGTCCGGGGAAGCGGCGCCTCCTCGACGCCGGCCTGGTGCACGCCGTGGAAGCCCCGCAGCGGCCGCCCGCCGTCCCCGCTCGCCGCGGTCGACACGTCGGACGCGGTGGCGGACGCGGCGGAGGCGCCGGCCAACCCGCCGACCCCGGTGGCGAGCGCTCCCCGCAGGAACGATCGGCGATCGGTCACGGAAGGGCCCTCCGGTCTCGTGCGGACGGCGCACCACGACGCCGTGCCGCCAGTGCGGTCATGCGGTGCGGCGGGGCGGTCATGCGGTGCGCCCGTCCGGTCATGAGGTTCAGCGGGGCGGTCATGAGGTGCGGCGGGGCGCGGCGATCTCGGCGACCGGGGCCAGCAGTTCCAGCGCCTGGCCGGTCGTGCCGTTCAGGCGGCGGCGCTCCGCCGGGGACAGCTCCGACAGCGACGCGTGCCCCTTGAGCCGGGCGTCCAGGCGGGCGAGCCAGGCGTCCGCCTCGGGCAGGCGCGGGTAGCGCGTGCGCAGGACGGGACGCAGCGCGTCGAGCACGAGCCGCGTGCCCTCGACGTTCGCCGCCGCCGTCCGCAGCGAGGTGCCGCTGCCCTGGTCGGCCTCGCCGGTCAGCTCGAACCGCAGCGTGCCTTCGAGGATCTCGTGCGCGCGCAGAGGCAGATCGGCCGGGTCGATGCGCTGCTGCGGCAGGTCGGCCCGCAGGTCGCGAACGTCCTTGTCGAGCCGGTCGGCGATGCGGCCGAGCGAGGGCGCGCTCTCGCCGTGCCACAGCCCGTACTCCAAGCGGTGGAAGCCCGTCCAGCCTGGGTCGTGGACGCCGCCGGGCAGTCCCTCCGGGCGTCCGTTGATCGCATCGTCGAACTCGCCGAACGTCCCGTACGCCGCGCCCAGCCGCTCGTACGCCAGATGGGCGGGGAGCCACACGCGGCGCGCCTCCGCGAGGTCGCCGGACGCGACCGCCGCCCGCAGCGTGCGGGTGCGGTCCGCGAGCCGCCCGACGCCCGCGGTCACCTTCGCCCAGTACGACGACACCGCGTCCGACAGGTCGCTCTCGCTCACCGCCGCGACGGCCGGACCGCCCGGACCGCCGCCGGTCACCCGGACGAGCGGCCCGGTGCGCGGATCGCCCGCGCTGTCGTCCGAGCAGCGCAGCGCGTACTCGCCCGCGCCCAGCGTCACCCGCAGCGGCCGCGTCACGCCGGGGCCGAGCCCCTCCAGTTCGGCGTGCACCGCGCCCGCCCGGTCCACCAGCCGGACCTCGGCGATCGCGTTGCCGCTGTTGCGGACCAGGAGCGTCTGCGGGCCGGCGCGCGGGTGGGTCCAGCCCGTCCCGCAGCGGCCGATCGTCGCCTCCAGGACCGTCCCGGACGCCCGCGGCCGTCCGCCGGACGAGGCGTCGTCACCGCCCACCACGGCCGCCGCGACCACCGCGGCGACGGCCACGGCGGCCGGCGGAACCCACGGTCGCATCGAGGACACTCCATCAACGAGCGGACGAACGCGCACACTCTAGTCTCCGCCCGTCCGGGCGCAACCCTCCCGATCCCGGCCGGATCGCCGCAGGTGAACAGTGGTGGAAGGGCACGTGAACGGGCCGTCCCGACCGGCGGCGGACCGCGCCCACCAGCACTGACCCGGTGCGAGCGGGGGGTGGCGCAGAGTGGGGGCCGAGTTCGCGCGGCGCTCCGTGATCATCTAACGTCAGGGCCCATGGCGTGCGCGGTTTTTTTGCGAACAGCCGGTGTGGCGCGGACGCGGTGCTGCATCCTACGGACTGTGTCCGTACGCTCCACGCGCCGTCCCGGCCGGCCGGTCCCGCGCACGCCGTCCGCCTGACGTCCGCCCGCCCCCGCCCCCCACGAGGACCGATCGATGTCAGCTCCCGTCCCCGCCGGCCGCCGGGGTGACCACGCACCGCTGGAACGTGCCCTCGCGGTGTGGCTCGTCGCCGTCGTCGTCCTCGGCGCCGGCTGGCTGTACGGCGTCTTCCGGACCGGGGACGACCTGCGTCCGGTCGTCGCCTGGGCCGGGGGCGCGGCCGCGCTCGCCCTGACCGTGACGATCGCCCTCGCCGCCTACTACGCCGCGCTCGCCTCCCGGGCCAGGCGGACCGCGCTGACCGAGACCGGCGGCGCGGCGTCGCTGGAGCGGCAGATCAGCGAGCTCGCCGACTCCACGCTGCCCGCGCTGCTGCACCGGATCGGCTCGGGCGCGCCCGCCGACACCGCGCTCGCCGAGCTCCCGCCGCCCGCCGACCCGGGC